>NZ_CAJCKS010000042.1:0-37941 GCF_903970985.1 Pantoea sp. ME81
AGTTGTGGATTTCCATCTGCTGCTGTTGCTGCATCAGTTTCCACAACGTCGGCGTGGCCGCTTCACCGCCAATCATGACAAACGCAGGGCGGTGGTTTTCCGCCTCCAGCAACCCGCTGTCGATCATCTGAGAGAAGAATGACGGCGTGATGTCCAGCAGATCGACCGGCACCGCGTTCATCTGCTGAATCAAACCCCAGGCATCGCGGCGCAGCTCTTCGTCGAAGATATTCAGCTCGCAGCCCATCAGCATGCAGAACAGCGGTTCCCACGAAGAGTCGAACGAGAACGACGCGGTATGACCGGCGCGCATGCGGCGCGGGTTGCTGGCGTGGAAGCGGTCAATCGCCGGTCCAAACAGATGTTCGCGATGTGACAGGAACAGATTCAGCAATCCCTGATGTGTGCTCATCACGCCTTTTGGCCGGCCGGTGGATCCGGAGGTGTAGATCATATAGGCGAGATCGTCACCGCACAGCAGGGTGCTCGGTACGCTGGTCGGCTGTGACGCCAGTTCGCTCGCCAGCTGATCGATGCACAGCGCGGGAAGTGCTGGCATCTGCGCCAGTGTCGTGGAATGAGTCAGCAATAATGCGGGTTGCGCATCGTCGCACATCAGTGCCAGACGTTCGCGTGGATAGTCGAGGTCCAGCGGCATATAGGCCGCGCCGCTCGCCAGCACGCCAAAGATGGCCACCAACGAATCCACCGAGCGCGGAATCCCAATCGCCACCACGTCGTCGGCTCGTAAACCACGCGCAATAAGTACGTGTGCCAGTTGCATGGCGCGGTCGGTCAGCTGGCGATAGGTCAGTGACTGTGTGCCGCAGACGACTGCCGTCAGCTCAGCGCTTTGTGCCGTGCGTTGCAGCAGCATATCCACGATGGTGGTCGCCCCCGCTGGCGAGGTGATTTTCGGGCCAGTGGACCAGCGCTGTAAATCAGCCTGTTCGTCCGGAGCAATGATCGAAAGCGTATCCAGAGTGGCTTCGGGTTGTGCAGCGAACTGCATGAGAAGATGACGAATACGGTCTGCGTGACGCTGTAACATTTGCGCGTTGTAGCGCGTCGGGTTAGCCACCAGCGTTAACTGCAATGCGCCATCACGGAAGCCCACTTCAAACTCGATATCGTCGACCGGGCCCATGGCTAAGGTGTGGGTCGCCGCCGGAATGCCATCAAATTGCAGATCATCATGGTAGACCTTGACGTTGATCACCGGCCCATAAAGCTGTTGGCTGCTGCCGACCAAACCCAGATCGCGACGCAGTTGCTCTGCTTCATAGCGCTGATGACGGCGTGCTTTACGGATTTCCGCCTGTACCTGCTGCACCAGCGCGGCTAAATCGGTGTGATGAGGGATGTCGAAGATCAGCGGCAGCACGTTGACCACCGGCCCCAACGCCGTCAGTGCCGCCGAGCCCATGCGGCGCATAAACGGAAAGCCAATCGCTAAGCGCGAGTTGTCGCTAATGCGCGCCAGATAAGCCACCAGCAGGGCACTGACAATATCGCCTTCGCTGCAACCCTGGAACGCAGCATGCTGGCGCAACGTTGCCAACTCCGGCAGCGCGACGTGGCAGCTGATCGGACGATCGCCAGCATCCGTTACGCTTTCACTGGAGAGCGTTAAAGTTTCGGGCAGGTCAGCCGCATAGGTCTGCCAGTGGCTGGCGGAACGGGCAAACGCCGGGGATGCCTGCCACTGCTGATACTCATCAATCACCTCGCTAAACGGCGTGAAGGGTGAAAGTGAGGGTTCTTCGCCACGGCACAGTTCGGCATAGATGGCCGCCACGCGCTGCGTCAGCGCTTCGAAACTGAAACCATCAACCAGCAGATGGTGATAACGCTGATACCACCACCAGCTGCCATCACCCACGCGCATTAATACGTGGCGATAGAGCGGTTTATCACCGTCGGCCGCCAGTTCGGCGCGCAGATCGGCCTGCATCAATTTATGCGCCTGACCGGTGGCATCCACGCGCTGGCTGAAGTCATGCCACTCCGGCAGCACCAGTGCCTGCGCGCCAAACCATTGCGCGGGATTCCCGTTTTCATCGAGGCCAAAGCGTGCCTGCACGGTATCGGCTTCCGCCATGGTCTGGCGGATGGCGCTGTCCAGGGCGGCGCGGTTGATGTCGCCGTGCAGCACGCTGTAGTGCGCCACTGTAAATTGATTGCGCTGCTGCGCAATAGCGTCAGCGATCCAGATGCCGGGCTGAGCCGCCACCAAAGGATACGCAGGTGAATGCGTGATTAACGATGCCAAAGGAATGTTCCCGTCTAAAAAAATCGAAAAAAGGAAAAGTTAAAAAGCGAAAAATTAATGTGCGCTGGACGACGTCTGTTGCGTCGCTGGTCGCATGTCCTGCCAGTGTGTTTCGATGTACTCAATCGCTGCGGCACGCGGCAGCGGTCCCGCCACGTTTTGCCAGCCAGCAGGCACCTGAGCAAATGCGGGCCACAGGCTGTATTGCTGACGCGCGTTGATCAGCACCAGAAAATCGAGCGCGTCGTTATCAAACGGATTTTGTTGTTCAGACATGGTGGTTACCTTTTGAGGTTGGATCAGAGAGAAGATCGGCCAGCAGCCAGCGGCAGCCGTCGATCAAGCCGCCGCGCCAGCACAGCGCGTCGTGCCCTCCGGCGTAGCAGCGGAAAAACAGTTCATGTCCGGCGGCTTCCAGCGCGGGACGTATTTGTTGATTCACGAACAACATGTCCTGCTCGCGATCGCCGACTTCCTGAAAAATCTTCAACTTGCCAGCGGGCAGGGCGTTGTCCTGTAAGCGCTGCAACAGCAGACCCGGAGCGTGCCGTTCACGGTTAGCGTAATCGCGGATGTATTGCAGGTGCGGCCACCAGAACGAGCCGGATTGCGTGAGAATGCGGCCAAAACGCTCAGGCCAATGCAGGCCAGCATAGAGCGCCGCGAGGCCACCGTAACTTTGACCGGCCACCAGCGTGCGGCTGGCATCATGGCTGAACGCGGCATGCTGACGGGCCAGCGGCAACAGCTCCTGTTGCACCGCCTGCCAGAAGGTTTCGTTGCAGGGCAGCTCAACCTCGCGATGCTGGCTATCGATCACGTCGATAAATAACCAGCAGGCAGGCGGCAGTTCACCTGCTGCGGTGCTCTGATCGAGGGCGCTGAAAATCGGCTGCCCGTATACCCAATTCTGCCCATCCAGCAGAATCGCCAGCGGGCGCTGATCCGGTTGCGCAGTCTGTCCGGTGGTGTAAAGCCAGACGTGACGCGTGACGTTGAGCAGATCGCTGTGCCACTGCAAAGTTTGCAGGCCATCTGGCCAGGTGTCGGCCAATCCGGCATCCAACTGTTGCCAGGCAGATTGATCCGGCGCGTCGGGCATATGCGCATTACTCAGCGCAAAACGGCGGCTGCTCAGAAACGGGGGCGAAGGATTAAGCATGTCGGGGATCGCCAGTGGCATCAGCGAAATCCACCATTTGCGTTGCAGCACCCGGCAGGTTTCGTCACTGCCGCAGAACAGCGGGGGCAAATGCTCAGCGGTCACCGGGATCAGGCTATAGCTGCCACGCCAGTCAGATTCGATCTGCGTCGACCAATGCCAGACATCACTGTTGCCGACGCGAACAAGGGATTCAGGCGCCTGGCTGTGATGATCGGTGACGCCGTTTATATCGATATAAACCTTTTTGGTAGACGATAACTCGGAACGGCCTTCTGGATCGCGCCAGAAAAAATGCATGCGCGTTTCGCCATCTGCCTCATGCTCAATCACCGGCGTACCCGCCTGATGAAGCTGTTCCCACCAGCGATGGCTGCCGAGATCGTCCTGCTGTAACCACTGGGTAACTGTTCCAGTGGGCAACCAGATTTGCGTCATTTGTTCTGCGTCACTGAGAAACATCCTGCAATCTCTCTCCACATTTTCTTCAAAGACTTTACATTAACAAACGTAATGCAAATGCTATTGATAACGATTTACATTTGCAATATTATTTTTTGCGCCGAATAAATCCCCTATTTTTCAGATGATTATTCTGAAATAGGCTTTTAAGGGGGATTCAGGGCCGAGTTTTATCAGAGGAAGTTATATTTCAATCCGTTACAGCTTTCGCCGTTGGGTGAAGGGGAATGGACGGATTATTTCATCGACAAGGCAGTTTGAAATAGAGATGGCAACTATGTCCGTTAAAGCAAAAAATTTAGCAATACCTGCTGTGGCACTTCCGTTCAGATTCTCCCGTCTTCACCTGTCACTGGCCTCAATTCTGCTGGTGGCGCCTGCCACTTTCAGCGTCGCGGCGGAAGAAACCATCACCGTGAATGCAGATACGCGTGAAAGCGTGACGTCTCCGCTGCAAGGCTATGTGGCGAAAGAGAGCGCTGCTGGAACGAAAACCTCGACCCCACTGCGTAAAACCCCGCAATCGATTTCGGTGATTACTCGTGAGCAGATGGACGATCAGGCAGCGCCGTCGGTAGCGGATGCTCTGAGCTACACCAGCGGTGTGCTGACCAACTACCGTGGCAACTCGAACCGTAACGATGAGATCATCGCGCGTGGTTTCCGCTATGCACCGAAATTCCTCGATGGATTGAGCTATGGCTTATCCGGCCAGGCTGGCGCGGCAGGACAGATCGACCCATGGTTGCTGGAGCGTGTGGAGATGATTCATGGCCCGGCATCGGTGTTGTACGGCCAGGTTAACCCCGGCGGTGTCATCGCGATGACCAGCAAGCGCCCAACCGCGCAGAGCATTCATAAAGTTCAGCTCAGCACCGGTAATCAGCATCTGGGCGAAGCGGCGTTTGATTTCGGCGGCAAACTGAATGACGACAACACGCTATTTTATCGTCTCAACGGTATTGCCAGCACCAAACATGAGTTCGTGAAAGATAACAAACAGCAGCGCATGGCGATTGCCCCCGCGCTGACCTGGCTGCCAAACGCGGACACCAGTTTCACCTTGCTGACGATGTATCAAAACGAGCCAAAGGCCGGATATCGTAACTTCCTGCCTGCCAACGGCACGCTGTTTAACACCAGCGCGGGCTACATTCCTTACGATTTCAACGTCAGCGACCCGAGCTTTAACGAAGCGAAACGCGAGCAGACTTCTGTTGGCTACATCTTCGAGCATAACTTTAACGATAACATCAGCTTCACGCAGAATATGCGTTACAGCAACATGGATGAGTCGTACAAATACCTGGTCTATACCTTCGATGTGGATGGCAGTGACCATCAGATCAACCGTCGTCCGCAGCATGACAAAATCAAGTCCAAAGAACTGGGCATTGATAACCAGGTGAAAGCAACGTTCGATACTGGCAACGTTGCGCATACCGTGCTGGGCGGGCTGGATTACAAATGGAGCGATGTCGACAACAAACTGTGGCGCGACAGCGGTGACCAGTACATTCTCGACTGGGCGAATCCAACCAGTGTGACGATCAATGAGAGCGATCTGGCGTTGAACACCAGCACGCGCAAAAAGCTCGATCAGGTTGGCGTGTATTTGCAGGATCAGCTGGAATGGAATCAATGGAATCTGCTGCTGTCCGGTCGCCAGGACTGGTCAGAAGTGCGCACGCAGGACCGCATTGAGAACACCACCACCCAGCAAAATGACAGCAAGTTCACCGGCCGTGCCGGTCTGTTGTATGCCTTCGATAATGGCCTGTCGCCGTATATCAGCTACAGCACCTCGTTCGAACCCAATCTGAGCACCGGTGCGCCGGGTAGCGATCCGTTCGCACCGACCACCGGCGAGCAGACGGAAATCGGTATCAAGTATCAACCTGTGGGCTGGGATGCAGTGTTTACGGTTTCCGCGTTTGATATCACACAGAAAAACATCACCTCTTACAACAGCGAACTGGGTTACAACGAGCAGATCGGTAAGGTGAAGTCCAAAGGGATCGAGACGGAAGCGCACGCGCAAATCACTCCGGAAATTAAGGTAATGGCGGCTTATACCTTTACCGATGCGGAAACCAAAGAGAGCAACACCGCGGCACAGGTCGGCAAAACGCCTTCCAGCATTCCGCGCCATGCTGCTTCTGCGTGGGGCAGCTACAGCTTCCTGAGTGGTGCACTGAACGGTCTGACGCTCGGCAGCGGCGTGCGCTACACCGGCACCGCCTGGGCGGATTCCATCGGTCAGGACAAGGTTCCACACTACACGCTGTATGACGTGATGGCGAAATATGAGCTGGGCGAAGCGGCTAACTCACTGCGTGGCACCACGCTGCAGTTGAACGTCAACAACGTGGCCGACAAGCACTATGTTGCCTCATGCAGCAACACCAGCGCATGCTTCTACGGCAGCGGTCGTTCGATTGTGGCGTCTGTCAGCTACAGCTGGTAAGCGTGATAAGGCAGGGCGTCCTTGCGGGTGCCCTGGTTTTACCCATTTGCATTCCGTGCTGTGTTCCTGCAGATGAAACACCTGGAGACAGGTTTTCGGAAAATACTGGATTTGTGTGACTGTCATCACTCCGCGAGGCACGCTAAAATAATCGCTTCTCATTTAGCAAAAGGTTTTTCGTCACGATGTTTTCGCGTTTCACTCTGGCCGCTCTGACGGCCGCACTCATGCTTACCGGTTGTGCACGTCACGCCGCAGACAGCAACGCTACCGCGCAAGCTGACGCTCCAGCTGCTGCGCCCATCGAGAATGACAACATTCCTTCCCAGTTTGATAGCGGCCCGACCGTGATCAACGTTTCTCATCTGATCACGCGTACCGATGACGGGTCTTCCGTTTACGTGACGGTAGATGGTCAGGATGCCGGGCTGCTGCAAAAAGGCGAGAATAAAGAGATTCGCGTCAGTGAAGGTAAACACCAGGTCGGTGGTTACGTGCAGACGCTGTTCGGTTTTGGCAGGGTGACCATCGCGTCGGTGGATGTGACCACCGACACCAAAGGCCCAAAGAACGTGGTCTATTCGGTGACGCGTCAGAAGCCGACCTTTAGCGAAACCCAGGCCGCTGCGCCAAACAACTCCTGATTTGCAAGCGGTGCTGCGCTTGCCAGCACCGCCCCCGTTTAATTCCGGCTAAATACCAGTTTCAATCCCGCAACGGCGAAGCAGCACGCCAGCAGCGCATCCAGCCCACGGCGGATACGGCGATAAAAGGCTGCCATGACCGCAGTGGAGAACAGCACGGCATAGCCGCAAAACACCAGCACGCAGATCGTGGCACAACCGGCGATGATCATCGGTAAGGTTGAAGTCGCTGCATCCGGTTTCAGTGCCACCGACATGATCGCCACCCAGGTGAGAATCGCCTTAGGATTGCCAACGTGCATCAAAATACCCTGACGAAACAGCCTGATAAAGGCGACTTTGTCGCCGCTGGCGCTTAATTCATTCGCATCAGGACGGCGTAAAGCCGATTTACCCGCCTTATAGGCCAGCCACAGCAGATATAAGCCACCGCCGATTTTCAGCACAATCAAGAGCTGAGCAAAGGTTGCCAGTACGGTTAACACGCCGCAGGCTGCCAGCAGCGCCCACATCATCGAACCGCTGATCACACCACTTGCCAGCGCCAGTGCGGCACCGCGTCCTCTCTTCATCGCCGTGCCCATGATCGCCATATTGCTGGGGCCAGGGCTGGCGGTGGCAACAAAATAGGTGGTGTAGATTAAAATCAATTCGTGTGAAAGCGCCATGTCGTCCTCTGCGATGAGATTGTCCTGCTTTTGTTATATCGCCTGCATCGCAGAATGACTACTGCTGATTCCGTCTTAAGAAGGAATCGCTTTGGCGTAACCGCGACGCTTCACTTTATAAAGCGTGAAAATGATCGAAAGCGTGGCAATCACCACCAAAATCAATCCGGGGCCAATCAGCGACCCGAAGCCTAAAGCATTGAAGATTAGCAGGCCGACAATGCCACCGGTCAGGAAGGAGAAAATGGTCACCAGATGGGTATTCAGCTGCTGTTTAAAGGCACGGATGTTTTTGGAGGGATCGCGGCGTAATAATGCAACAAATACCGAACCGATAGAGATACCTGCATCGGTTAGTGTGCCGGTAATATGGGTCGATCGTACACGGCCGTTCGAAAGTTGCGTCGAGGTGGAGTTATGTACACCCATTAAAAAGGCCAATAGCAGCAATATTTCGCCGTTATTATTCGACGAGAAATAATAAATTTCGAACAATGACGTCATAATTAACAGCACGCCTTCCACCAGCAGAATGCAGCTAAATATGGTGCGCAGTCCATTAATCACGCCAAGCACCACCGAAATCCTTGCCACCACCGCACCGGTGACAAAGGCACCAATCATGGCAATGAAGACTTTAAGATTACGTATATCCATCTCATTCAAATCGCTGGAGATTTGTGCGATGTTGCCGGACATATGCGAGGGGAAAAAGCCAAAGGCGGCTAACGCCATGGCGTTCAATAATCCCGCTGATGTGGCCAGGCACAGGGCGAGATTACGATCTTCAACGTGTGTTCTGGTGCGCTTCAGTTTTATCAGCATAATTCACCCTTGCTCATTGAGAGTATTGTGATAACGCAATGCGTCAAATCTGGTGTTCGCCAGTGAATAAGTGAAGCACAAAAATCTTAAGGGGATCTTAATAACTTTCAGATATAGATAAATCTTATTATGGGTGTAAAGATATCTAAGGAAGATTGCCAGTTGCGTTATCTCTGTTTACTTTGGCCTGATGCATTTAATTTCAGGGAAATATCGAAATGACCCATTCTGGTGCTCAACCTGAGCAGCGGCGCGCGCTACTGCTGGTCAATCGTCGGGCACGCCGTGGTGCGCAGTGGGCGGATCTGGCACATCAGCAATTATCGGCAGCAGGCTATTCCCTGATTACCCCGCACGAAGATGATGAACGCAGTTACAGTGAATTGATTCTGGCGCATCAGCATCAGGTGGATGTGGTGATTGTCGGCGGCGGCGATGGCACGCTGAATGCAGCGGCACCAGGGCTGATGCAATCCCGCTTGCCGCTGGGCATTTTACCGCTCGGCACGGCCAATGACTTTGCCCGTACATTAGGCATTCCTTTTAATGTGGATGCAGCAATCAACATCATCGTCACAGGGAACACGCGGCGTATCGATCTGGGTGAAGTCAACGGGCATCTGTTTTTGAACGTGTCCAGCGTAGGCTTCTCCGCCAGTCTGGCACGCAATCTCACCGCAGCAGCTAAGAAAAAGTGGGGCACAGCAGGTTATGCGCTGGCCGCATTACGTCTGCTGCGGCAAAGCCGCCCGTTCAGCGCCATGCTGCATTATGATGGCCAGCAGGAAGCAATTAAAACGGTGCAATTTTCGGTGGGCAACGGCCGCTTTTACGGCGGTGGGATGACGATAGAGAAGGATGCTGCACCCGATGATGGTCGTCTGGATGCTTATAGCCTGGAAGTGCGCCACTGGTGGCAAATTCTGGCGCTTTTTCCTTCCTTGCGCCGTGGCACGCATGGTCGCTGGGGCAGCGTGCGTACGCTGAGCGGCACTCAATTTAGCCTGCACACCCGGCGTACGCATGACATTAATGCAGATGGGGAAATTATTGGCCGCACACCTGCGCACTATCGTTTAATTGAGGGGGCGATTGCGGTATTAGCACCAGATAAACCTTAACAATTCACTATGCTGGAACGTTAATATCGGCTGATGAGAGTGTGCCACTATTCTGAATATCCTGAACTCATTTCATTTAAGTCAATAATCAGTTCGTTAAGGTGTTCCTCTTTTTACCTCTGACAACCTGATGATAATTCGAGGTGTCATTCGATCACCTTGAGATAAATCATCGGGTGCACAGTTCCATTTCTCGTATGATGGCGATGAAATGACAGACCTTTCATCGATTGCCGCGCCTTATCACAATCTTTACATTATCCTGAAAACCTCTTTCAGGGATCATCCCAATGAATTTCCGCTCTGACATAAACGGGCTGCGTGCCTATGCGGTTATGTTAGTCATCCTCTACCACTTTGGTTTTACCCAGGTGAGCGGAGGATTCCTCGGTGTGGATGTGTTCTTTGTTATTTCTGGCTATTTAATGACGGGAATTATTCTCTCGCGACTTAATCATCAGAAATTTTCACTGATGGCTTTCTATGCCGCGCGCTGCAGGCGAATTATCCCGCCATTAATGGTGCTGTGCGCAATATTAATGTTGATGGGTTATTTCCTGATGCCGCCAGACGAGTATCAACGCATGGCGGAGCATGCGGTCTCCAGCCTCAGCTTTATATCCAATGTGGTCTATTTCAAACAGGGCGGTTATTTTGATACCGGTTCGGTGTATAAATGGCTGCTGCATACCTGGTCATTAAGCGTTGAGTGGCAGTTTTATTTATTATTGCCTCTGGCGTTAATGTTCACCGCACGTGTCCTGCGCCAGCAATTTGCCTGGGTGATGGGCATCGCTGCGCTGTTGTCGTTTGGCCTGGTGCTGGCGATGGTTGCCACTGATTATCATCTCACCGCCACGTATTATTTGTTGCCCACCCGCGCGTGGGAAATGCTGGTTGGCGGATTAGTGTATCTGGCACCTAAAACCCGACTGAGCGGGCAGGGCTGGGTTCCACCCTTGAGTATTCTGGCGCTGATTCTGTGTGCGCTGATGTTTGATGAGAATATCGCGTGGCCTGGCATCATGACGTTGATACCGGTGTTGTTCACCGCGCTGATCCTTCATGCGGGGGTACAGAACAGTCGGTGGTTAAATCATCGCGTGATGCAGCACATCGGCAAAACGTCTTATTCGATATATCTATGGCACTGGCCTTTGTGGGTGTTCTGGCATCTGGCGGACTGGCCGGTCACGTTCGTCAGCCAGGTATTACTGATCCTACTGTCACTGGCTGCCGGTTGGGCTTCTTACGTCTGGGTTGAGAACAGGCAAAGCTGGTTCAGCCGGAAAACCTATATCGCGCTGGGACAGGCTGCTGTGGTGATGTTGTTCGGTGTGACGATCGTTGCGAGGGCGGGAATCCCTTCGCGCGCGCCCGCCGTGGTGGCCTCAATCGATCACTATTCACAGCAACGCTTTGCGCTGGCTAAAAATTGCTTTGTACTTAGCGGCATCACATCACCACAGTGCGTATTTGGCGATGCCAGAAGGGTGAATCTGGTGGTGCTGGGTGATAGCCACGCCGCCGCCATGTTGTCCTCGATTGTGGCCAGCGCGGGAACGCAGGATGGCGTGGTGTTCATCGCACAGTCTGGCTGTCCTTCAGTGCCGGATATTCAACGCCGCGCCAGCCCTGATTGCGGTGGCTTTGTAAAAGCGGCAATGGCTGATATTGAACGCAAATATCCCAACGCATCGGTATTGATCATCAATCGCATGTCGTTTTATCTGCACGGCGAGTATGGCAGCGGCAGCAGCGCACCGACCTATAGCTTCAGGCAGGACGGCAGTTCCATCGACGCCTACCAACAGCATTTTGGCGCGGCGGTGAAACAACTCGCCAGCCATCATCGTGTATTCATCATGACGCCGGTGCCGGAATTCGGTTATGACGTGATTTATCGCATGTCACGCGATGCGATGCGCGGCAAAGTGCTGACCATTCAGCAATCTCGCGCTGAGTATCAATTACGTCATCAGGACGCGCTGGCAATGCTCAACAAGATCGTGGCGCTCTCACCTAACATCACCTTGCTGGATGCCACGCAGGGATTGTGTGACAGCCGTTACTGCTACGGAGCCAGGGAGAATGTGCCGCTGTATCGCGACGATAACCACCTTTCGGAAGTGGGAAACAAAAGTCTGAGCGGGGTGTTTGCAGGGATGTGGGGGATAATTGAGGGGCGGTGAGTCGTTAAGCAAAGTCATCAACGTGGGGCAAAGCCGTCTCTTTTTCGGATATGTATCTGAAATTTTTGAAACAACGCGACAAGAATGCGCAAAACTAATGAAGCGGGGTCTCGTTTATAGCACTTGACTGCTATGTAGTCAGGAATGGCTCAATATAGATTGTAATATATATATCCTTGTATAGACTCTAATCTATAAGGATGTATTGTGTGGAGTGTTAGGACAAATACAAAAGGCATATAAAATGAAAACGTTAGAAGACCTGATGGCGGATTTAACGCCTGAGGAGCTCGTTCAGGTCAATGATAAAGTGGTGGCAATGCGCCTGAACTCCCAACTTTATAAGTTACGCGAGGCGCTGCAAAAAACGCAAAAACAACAAGCGGAAGCCATGGGAATCGCTCAACCGTCGGTTGCTGCAATTGAAGCGCGCGGCGAAGATCTGAAAATTGCCACTTTAAAGCGTTATGTTGAGGCGCTGGGCGGGCAATTAACGATTGGCGTAAATATGCCTGGCGGCCAGCACGTCGATTTCGCGCTTTAAGCCGTTTCGTTTTTCTGAGCCAGCCACACCGTTCTGCCACCGCAGGTGGCATCTTCTGTGACCTGATTAACCACGCTGAATCCGTTATCCGACAGCAGTTGGCGGAACTCATCGTGATCCAGACTGGCATGATAGAGCGGACGGTCAAGGAAAGTGCCCATTGCTTCGCCGTCGCCGTGCCCGCTGGTGAACATCAATGCCGCGCCGTTCTGGGCATGCTGAGCAAAACGTGGAAACATCGCGCGTTGATGATCGCGCGTCAGGTGGAAGAAGCTGTCCCATGCGATGATGCCGTTAAAAGTCTTCTCAAGTGCCAGCGTGCGCATATCGGCAACATGCCATTGCGCCTGTGGGAACCTTTCCCGACAGCGGGCAATCATCGGCTCGGAAGCATCCACACCCGTGACCTTGAATTGCTGCTGTAAAAAGTACTGCGCAATAGGAATACCCGCGCCGCAGCCCACATCCAGGATCTCACCGCCAGCAGGAATCAGATCCAGAAAACGCGCCAACCAGTGCTGCTCGATAAAGTGCTTAATGCGATGGTTATCCCAGACTTCGGCACCTTCCCGATACAGATCAATAATATGGTCAGCTTCTTTTTCGTGATTCATGATTTGGCTTCATGTGAGGTGGATGGGAGGTCATAGTTGAAACTCAGCATGCTGAAAGATCAGTACGGTCCCCTCGTGGCGTTGGATGGGAGATCACAAGAAACTCTACTGGAGATTCACTATCGTTTCTTGCTTGATGCCTTGCGCCGGGGGCGATTTCAAGACCCTGCTGGGCCCTGATGTCGTGGTTTTCACCTTCCAGTTCCATCGTCAGGACGCCCTGCAGAACGAAAAAGAATTGTCTGGATACGGAGTGAAAGTGACGTGTTTCACAGGTGCCAGGAGGCATTTTCTCATGAATAATCAACATGTCCTGACGATTGACTAAATACCAACCGTCGCAGTTATCACCCCAGACATAATGCTCAGCATTCTCTTGCGAAATCATCTCGTTTCCTTATCTGAATATTTTTCTAACTCACGCTTAACGGCGCTCAACGTTCTGCGTCGAATCACCCCACTTCCCGCTCTGATCGCCAGCCAATAAGCTGCCATCTTAAAATGAGAGGCTTTGTCGGGGCAGTGGATGAACGTTTCCGTGATAAGTTCGGACTGGCTGCCATTAATGATATTAACTTGATAGCGCAGCAACAGCTTTGCAGCACCCGGCCGCGCGGGCTGCTGATACTCTTCAGCGTCTGAAATCTTTTCCAGGCCAAAGTCGGCACGCCAAAACTCGCCTCTTAAGCCATAGCATAGTTCTAAAGCAGAGGCGTGAAGAAGCGTGAAGGTTTGCAGACCGAATTGATCATCCTGGGATACAGGGGCCTTTCTTTGCAGTTTACGCGGCAACTGTCGTATCGACATCAATGCCCGGATAACCGCATCCTGCTCAAGATCGAAGGCCTTGATAAGCGGCATGATCTTTTCCGGGCTGGTGGTTTGGATTACCGCACTGTGTTTTTCGTGGAACTGGAAATCAGGCAGGTAGGGCGGAACGTCACCCCAATTAGTCAGCATTTTCTTTGACACAAAACCCAGTGAAATCATCCTTAACCTCGTTTTGGGGTGTTAATGCATTCGGCATATGTTCACTAACATAGTCAGGTTGCCTGCGAAATACATCACTTATTGATTGTCTTCACATGCGATTGACTCATCATCACTCTTCACGTCCCCAATAAGCCAGTCATGGAACATTCTGACTTCACTTCGCATAGTCTGATGTTGCGGTGTCACCAGATAATAAGCCCATTTCAGCGGCCAGCGTTGCTCAGGGTGGAGCTGCACGAGTTGACCGGTTTCAATAAGTTGTTTAACCAGCGCATGGCGAACAATGGCAACACCCCGGCCGCTCAGCGCTGATAAAATCACTGCTGCAGTGGAGTTGATATGCAGCCCACTCTCAAGTGCTTCAGGAGCATTTACCGCCTTAAGAACATCCTCCCATGAAGGAAAGTCTGCACCGGGATGTGGCGTGTCATCATGAATCAACTTTTGCGTGGCGAGCCATTTACCACAGGCCATTTTTTGCGGCGGGGAAAGCCGTGGACTGCATACTAATACCGCCTCCTCATCCATCAGCCATGTTTTGTTCACGCCAGGCCAGTCTCCCAGCCCACAACGAATGCCGATATCCGCTTCACCGTGTGACACATCCATCAGCTTGTCCGTCACGTTGAGGCGCAAGTCGGTATTTTCATGCACTTCAGAGAACCGGTTCAGGCGTTCCATCAGCCAGTTCATCATCAAAACCTGTGACGCAGTGACAACAATGGCTGAGCGCGCACGGCGGCCACGCAGTTTAGTCAGGCCGGTTTCGAGCTTGTCCAATCCCTGAGTGATGTCCTCAAGGGCTTCCTGAGCTTCATCGACCAGTGTCAGACGCGCTTTGCCGCTGCGTGTGCGGTGAAGCAGCGGGTGCCCAACCCAATCTTCGAGCGATCGGACGAGTTGACCAACCGCTGCTGACGTGACACCCAGCTCTTGCGCTGCGCCGGTAAAGCTTCCGTGCCGCGCAGTTGCCTCAAAAGCATGCAGCCATTTCAGTCGGTTTAGCGATCGCATAGAAATATTCCTGATCAACGCTAACAGAGTTAACGAAAAAGATTTTCTTTCTTGTGACACAACTTCTTCTCATTCGTCAACCTGAAGCCGTGATGGCACTCTGCGTTCACACAATGAAGAACTCTACTCTTCATTAATGATAATCAACGATTTATGAGGTTAGTGATGAACACATCTTTTGCCGGAAAAAAACTGTTAGTGGTCGGCGGTACCAGCGGCATGGGTTTCGAAACGGCGAAACTGATTTTAGAGAATGGAGGCCGTGTTGTGCTGGTGGGTAGCCGTCAGGATAAAGCTGAACAGGCTCGTCAGGCATTGGCTGCGGACAGCAAGGTATCTGTGATTGTGGCCGACCTGACAAAAGAGGAAGGACTGCAGAAAGTGGTTAAAACCATCAATGCGGAACATAAAGACATCAGTCTGCTGGTGAATGCCGCAGGGGTATTCTTCCCAAAACCGTTTATCGAACATGAAGCGTCTGACTATGACATGTACATGAATATCAATCGTGCCACCTTCTTTATCACCCGCGATGTGGTGCGCAATATGGTGGCGGCTGGAATTAAAGGCTCAATCGTCAACATAGGTTCTATGTGGGCACAGCAGGCAATCGGTGCCACGCCGTCCTCTGCCTATTCAATGGCAAAAGCGGGATTGCATGCGATGACTAAAAACCTGGCGATTGAGCTCGGTGAGAAGGGTATTCGCGTGAATGCTGTCTCACCGGCGGTTGTGCATACACCGATTTACGAAGGTTTTATCCCAAAAGACGACGTGAAAGATGTAATGAACAGCTTTGACAGCTTCCATCCAATTGGTCGCGTGGGCACGCAGGCAGACATTGCTGAGACCGTGGCTTTTCTGCTTTCAGATAAGACAGGCTGGGTGACCGGCGCAATTTGGGACACTGATGGTGGCGTGATGGCAGGACGTAACGCATGATGGCGATGCCGTTCATACGTTCGGGTTTGTAAGCACTCCGGCGCAGACAGAACATCATTATGTTTCAGTCGCCTCTTAGTGGTTCCTGCCATCATCGAGGCGATGCCGTTTGAACAGGCAAACGAGGCGTAAGGAAAAGCACGTTATTGGATCGTGCTTACAATCACTAAGGATGCTCGATCAGATGATCGCAGAACACACACTTTCCGTCGCAGAGCAAAAAAATAACATTTTCCGTTTGTCCGCGTGCCAGGCGCTTGCCGGCGCGAATGCCGTGGTGTTCTATGCCACTGGCGCCATCGTGGGTAATGATATTGCGCCCAGCCCAACGCTCGCCACAATGCCGGTCACCATGTTTGTCCTGGGGATGGCTGCATGCATCCTGCCTCTCGGCGCATTGGCTAAAAAAAGGGGCCGTAAAACCGTCTTTATGGTGGGAACCGGTGCAGGGGTGTTAACCGGTCTGGTAGCCGCTCTGGCCGTTGTGATCAGCTCCTTCCTGCTATTTTGTCTCGCTGGATTTCTTGGCGGAGCCTACGCAGCGGTTGCGCTAAGTTTTCGTTTTGCAGCAACAGACGGCGTTAATCCTGAACGACGCGCGCGTGCTTTGTCTCTGGTCATGGGAGGCGGTGTTCTGGCAGGCGTCATCGGTCCGATGCTGGTGACAACGACGATGAATCTCTGGCCAACTCATCCCTTCGCCGTGACCTTTATAGCCCAGGCATGTGTAGCCGCTATTGCTGCCGTTATCCTGAAAGGCGTTACACCTGCTGAGCCTCCTGTAGCAATACAATCAAAAGGGCGTCCTCTGCGCGACATTGTGCGTCAGCCTGGTTTTACTCTGACCGTGTTCTGCGGTGCAGTAACCTATATGGTTATGAATTTTCTGATGACTGCCGCACCGCTCTCCATGCACATGCACGCTATCTCTCAGCAGGCTTCGAATCTGGGTATTCAGTGGCATGTTATTGCCATGTACGGGCCAGGATTCTTTACGGGCAGGCTGATTAACCGTTTCGGCTCCATGCGAGTGACGGCCGCAGGATTAGTGATTACCGTTGCATCGGTTGCTGCAGGCCTAAGCGGAACAGACATTTTTCATTACTGGCTTTCGTTGATTCTGCTGGGCATCGGCTGGAATTTTGGCTTCACTGGCGCATCAGCAAAAATTGTTGAGTACCACCGGGCAGAAGAAAAAACGCAGGTTCAGTCCCTGAACGACTTTGTGGTATTCGGTGTGATGTTGGTCGGGTCATTTTCTTCCGGCGCTCTGCTAAACCTCTATGGCTGGAATGCTGTCTTGTGGGGATCACTTATCCCGGTAGGTCTCGCCTTTGTTAGCATCATTAAAGGATGGAATGCTCACTCGCAGGGGAAGGGGGCTCTGTAGCGGGTCATCCTATGGATGAAAATGCGCCGGGCGGCGCATTTTTTTGCGACTAAAGAAGCAACCAGGGATATCCTGCACCGAACAAGAATCGCCCACTCAAATTTCGGAGAAGAAAATCGATGAAAAGCGCAACCGCAAAGTCCTTAAAAAAAGCGAACGAGTTGTTGAAAAGTGGTGAGTTCAGGGAGGTTGTGCTGGATTTCAATATCAGTGCCGATGAGTTTTTTGAGCTTGCGGATCGCTGGGCAGAGCGAGGAGCCAAAATCAAAAAAGAAGATGGCTCGTTTGTTATCAGGCTGGCTAAATGATGGCCAGCAAAGGCTAAAACTTCAAGTCCGACAACGCTTTCCGGGGCGAGTATAAGTCCAAAATCAATTTCGGAATCCCGCACCTGCTGTGTGATTACGGCGCTGCTTTCAACATTTAGCTGGAGATCCAGCCAGCTCTGCTCTTGAGCAATGGCAGAAATCTCGTCACAGAGTTGCCCCTCCGTTAAAGCCTGAACCCGCCCGATACTGACTTTTCCACGCCTCAGCCCCTTAATCTCATCAAATCGTTATTTTGTCAGGTTGAATTCACGTGCCCGCGGAGTAGGCCAGTGTAGAGAAGTTCACCTGCCGCTGTCATACGCATGCCACCCGGCAGTTGCTCAAATAAAGGTATACCCAGATCTTCTTTCGCCTGGAGTATCTGCCGATTAATGGCTGACGCGGAAACGTGCAGCCTTTCCGCTGTTTTTCGAAGACTTCCATGGCGCGCAACCTCCATAAAGTAGGCTGCAAAGCGGGAAAAAGGACTCATAGGGTTCCTGTACAGTTTTATGCAACAGGGTCGTGCATTTATGCTGATGGATTAGTACACCTTAAATTACCCATACTGCGATGGCAATGCACAGGCTAATCATCCAGGCGATGAGATCGCACTTTGGGACAGTAAAAATAAAAGGTGACGTTATGACACAAAAAAAGCTTCATTTAGCCTTGTTTCTCTTCCCGGGATATCACCTCGGAGCCTGGAGATTGCCGGATGCCATTCCAGAGATAGATCTGGACATCGACCATCTGGTGCACGCCGCACAGCTTGCAGAAGCCGCCAAACTGGATGCCATTTTTTTCGAAGACCAGGCCGCCGTGCGTCGCAGTAATGACATCCTGGCGGGTGACAAGTACGGCGCGGCTAACCCCCGTTCAATTCACTTTGACCCTACGATGGTGCTACCGCTTCTCGCAGCCCATACCTCCAGATTGGGTCTGGCTGCCACAGCCACGACGACATTTAACGAACCGTTCAACATTGCGCGTCGGTTCTCAACGCTCGATTTTATTAGCAAGGGGCGCGCGGGATGGAATTTAGTCACTTCCTTTAACGAAGATGAAGCGCAAAACTATGGCCTGGATGCCCATGTGGGGCACGCTGACCGCTATGGAAGGGCGGAAGAGTTCGTCGACGTTGTTAACGGCCTCTGGGAATCATGGGATGAGGATGCTATTACGCGGGATAAGCAGAGCGGTGTTTACTTCGATGTTGATAAGATGCATTTTCTTCAGCACCAGGGGACGCATTTTAAAGTTCGTGGTCCACTTCCGATGGGGCGCAGCCCACAAGGGAGACCTGTTATTTTTCAGGCCGGTGCATCAGAGCCCGGTCGGGCGCTGGCGGCACGAACAGCTGATGTGGTATTTACACTGCAATCCACCATCGAAGGCGGGCGCGCATTTCGTGATGACATTCGTCGGCGCGCTCAGGCATTCGGACGCGCACCCGATTCAATCAAAATCATGGTGGGGCTTACTCCCATCATTGCCGAAACAGACCAGAAGGCCAGAGAATTGGCCGATCAAATGTTAGCCCTGATTCCAGATGACATTGCCCTAAGTAATCTGAAACCCCTGGCGGGTGGGGTGGATTTTCGCCAGTTTGACCTTAATGAACTGGTACCAGAACTGCCTGAATCAAACGCGGGAAAATCGCACCGGGACGCAATTATGGCCATTTCCCGTGATAAAAATCTCTCTGTTCTTGAAACCGCCCGCTACTTCGCGGAAGGCAGTTATCTGAAAGCCATCGGCTCCCCGGCCACGGTTGCCGATCAGATGCAAGCCTGGCTTGATGCCGATGCCTGCGATGGATTCCTTGCCGTGCCCACTCATTTCCCAACAGGGGTAGAGGCATTAACTGGACTTCTAGTGCCGGAACTACAACGACGAGGCATCTTTCGTACCGAATATGAAGGAACCCATCTGCGGGACCACCTTGGACTGACTAAATATTGACTGATAACCGAGGCTATGAAGATAACAGTGCTGACCTGCTTTCAATAGATTCACACTGAGTGCTGTCAGCATTGTCAGCATTGTCAGCATTGTCAGCATTGTCCGCAGATCGCGCTCTGTGCACATTTGTGTATATTTTAAAAATCCCGCCCAATGTATTCCCGTAATTTAATTTTTTTTAAGGTGTTCGCCAATAGGACCTAGCCGAAGGCCCGATACGCGTCCTTTCTCCTATCGGCGAAGCTTACACGACCAACCGGAGGGTCGAAGGAGGCCATACGATATCGCATGTAAGTTCATTTGAGGGTCTAACCAGACAATCTCATAAAGAGCAGATAGAGGAAATAGAGGAAATAGAGGAGACAGACTTACAGAAAGCGAATAATAAAATGTGAGGAGTCCTCACACATTCATTGTGTTCTCAGAATCACGATTATCTGAAACCAGTTGAAATGTAGGAAGTTTTAACATTCGATGACGGCATACCCATCTGGCATGATCTTGCTGTGATATCTATTAAACAATGAGCAACAGAGAGTCATTTAAAGATCATAATCTGAAGTATTACCTGGGATTGCCGATAACAGCACCATCTTACTAAAGGGAAATAATTGGTATGCTGTTAAACATAATAAAAGTTCTACCGTTGGCTGCTATGATAATATCTGTGCCAACACTGTCCGGCTGCAGCGCATTACTACCGCTCAATTACAAAGATTATTCCGGGAAAGATGCCGCTACGTTAGTCGTACAGCACAGAAAAGGTGAGATTGGTACGCTTTATGTCTCCTTTTATGAGAAGAAGGGGGCATGTTATGACAGAACCGAACGTTATGAGCTGGATTCCAGCGTATTCGGTGCTGAAGGTAGCGTGATTTCACGCAAGATCCCACCGGGAAAACTAGTTGCATTCCAGCAAATCCACGGCGGCGGTAAATTCGCTAAGATTGATGGCGATATGAAATATAACCATGACGGTTACACCGAGATCCAATGGATCCCCCTGATTCCACAGCCTGGCAAGCGTTATTATGTAGCCTTAAACTATGGTGCCCGTGAAATTCCTGCGAACTACAGCATTACTGTGAATACCGACCCGAGCAAGGTATTCAATGAGTTTAAGGACGAACTCAAACCCAACTGGGATGCCAACCTACGCTGTCCTCATCTCATTGGCGGCAGTTAACACCGGGTGAACAATGAGCTATGGCCCGAAACGTGCTAACGAGATTCGGCGGTGTTGATCGGGCTTACGCCCCTGCTAGCCTTAGATCACAAGGGCAATCTACAGCATCAACGCAGCAGCCTGAGGGCAAGTTGAAACAGCATGTAGGCGCTAAATCCCTTCATCTAAAGCCTTCCTGTCGGTCTGATGTGTTGAACGCTGTTCTAATTAACACTCTGAGTAAAGGATATACGTGGGAGGATATTAAAAATCGCGTGCAGTCAGGCTATGGCCCAATCGGTGGGGAGCTGTAGCGGGCACAATGTTTTTAGAGGTTTCGGCAGCCTAGTGCCAGAAGCAGACGTTGCAAACGAATTTCTATATTAAATATTGGAAGCCGTCACTGATGGAACATTATGTTAGATTCATTAGTTAAAAATGAATCGAGGATAGCAAATGTTCAGCATTTCAGAAGTAGATACAAGTAATTCTGATCTGGCCTTGCTGGTCAGCGAGCTCGATGCCTTTCAAAGCCAGCTGTATCCGGCAGAAAGTAATCACTGTCTGGATTTTTCAACAGTCAGTAACGAGCAGCTCCGGTGCATTATTGTAAACGACCATGATGGCCTACCTGCGGGTTGTGGTGCTTTACTATTTCAGGCTGACGGCTCAGCCGAGATTAAGCGGGTTTATATTCGGCCGGAATACCGGGGCAGGAAGCTCGGAGAGCAAATAGTCAGTGCAATCGAGTCGATTGCTTCAGAAAGGAGTACGCGCGTACTACGTCTTGAAACAGGGATTTACCAGCAGCCGGCTATAAGACTTTATCGTAGATGCGGTTACGAGATATGCGATGCATTCCCTCCGTATGCGCCAGATCCGTTGAGTATTTTTATGTACAAAGAGCTTATGTAACTTCAGTTTGCTATAGCTCCAGGAGAGGCCGAGTCAGCACTGTTATGATAAAAGAGAGTGTCCGGGCTGTTGTGCCTAAAACCTGACGGAGCAGAAATGAGAACGCAAAAGCGATGCATGGGATACGTAGCGATAGTGGTCGATGACTACGACCGCGCGATTGAGTATTACACCGAAAAGCTGGGCTTTACCTAGGTTAAGGACACGCCGCAGCCAGGCAAACGCTGGGATCTCTACCAGAACGCGCAGCCCTGACATCTCTGAGGCTGCGCAAGTCCGGCGCGTAGCCGAACTCTTATGATAATCAGAATGCCCGCGCATTAATGATAGCAAACCTGTGAAACACTCAGTTACAGGCTCTTTGGTTTATCGGAGAGGCTTTTTCATTGAAGGTGAAGTGTGAGCCACAAAACCATTACGTTCATAAAATGGTATCGCCTGCTGTCGGGCATCAAGAAACACGAAATTCATATCCCTGCTTTCTGATTCAGTGGTGGCAAAATCCAACAGTTTTTTCCCTATCCCCGAACTTCTTGATGCCTCATCTACGACCAAATCATCAATATGGAGATGTGATCCTCTGGCCAGAGTATGAACGGGGCGGAAGCCCATCAGGCCAAGCATTTTCTCATCGCCAAATGCGCCAACAAGCTCATAACCGTTCATGGTCTGAATTCTAACGCTTTCAATAAACTTCTCTTTGGAAATATTCCGGAGCTGTGAAATCAGACTGTAAGCATGATCCCATTCAAGCGGCAGTAATTTTCTGATCGAGATGTACATAGTGCCCTCATTTCCAATTAGGTTTCTGATTATATAGGCGTATGGGGCATGATTCGCCACAAGGGGTGATGTCTAATGTGGCAGAACTTTCCGGTCGCCATCATTTTGACGTCCGCTTCTCGCTCTTAACAGTCGTTTTTAAAGGTTTTCCATATAATGAAAAGCTTTCATCAACTCATCTTCTGTAAGCGGTGACACCAAACTTGCTCCTGAATCTTTCTCAACTTTCATCAATAGCTCGCTTCGGGTGATACCTAATCTATTCGCAACATGGTTAGCACAACTCCGTGCATGTGACGATCTATGAGCAAGGAGGCCTTCTGTGTCTAACACTTTTCTTCTTGATGATGAATGTGACATTCATTCCTCCTTAATCGAATTTGCTTCCCATAGGGCAGGTTGAGATAAAAAATTAATAGCAGTTTCTCACTATTTTCTACCGAGAGACACCGTAAGCTCAATTTCGTAAGCCACGATAGTAGAAATGGATAAAAGAGTCCGATCCTCTTTCAAAGTGGATCCCCAGCCCCATGAATCCAAATCCCCAAAGCCACCCCCAACATCAACAATCACCCTCACTCAACAAACTGGCTAAAACGCAAAAGATAGCCATCCGGATCCTGGACGAGGAACTCTCTCTGGCAAGCCGTGGTTTCTCCAATCCGATAAGTGTTTTCACCCAGCTCCCGATACAGCGGCACGCCATGTTTCCTCACCCGCGCCAGCACACAGGCAATATCATCTACCTCAATCTGGAAATTCACGCCGCGCCCCAGCGGTTTGACGAGTTCTGCGGTATTCCAGCCTTCGGCGTGATACTGCTCAAGCATCAACTGTGCTTCACCGAGGTTGATATAGGCAAATTCGGGATCGCTTCGTCTGACCATAATCTGGAATCCCAATACTTCAGTGTAAAAATGCAGTGAGGCAGTAAAGTCGGTCACGGTCAGTTCGGGCACCATCCGGTTCCAGTAGGGTTCATGCTTAACGGTCATTGCTTATGTCCTTTTAAATAGCTCGACCTAAAGTTGATGCCGCGCAACCTGTTCGCTCATGCCGCGACAAACGATAAATGAGTGTCTAAAGAGCATCAGGTTAACCTGTTCAAACATCTCTTCAACCCCATATCCCTAACGCTCTGCCACCCAAAACAGCAGCAGAATAAAGCGCTATCGCCACAATACTGATGCAAGTCCCACATGAAATCGCCCGCGCTGAATTTCCGGTGCCCAGATAATGCGTCTCAAGCACGATGATATTGGCTGCCGGGGGAAGCAGGCATAAAAGATATAGCGTTGCCGGATTTTGCGTAATAAGTGACGCGTTGGACTGATTGGCTATTAGCAGCAGCAACGAAATCAGCACAGCAAAAACTATTGAGCGAGTGATAAACGGACGCAGTTCGAGTCGAAAATCGCGCATCGATATTGTTGTCTTTGAAAGCCAAATTCCTAAAACGGCCATGCCAAGAAAACTCATCATAAATTTGGCAATTTGATACAGGCTATCAAAGTGAAGAGCCACCGAATCACTCAGCGGAATCAATGCTACGCCGATCATCAGAGCGATGACGGGCGCGGTGCGCATCAACGTGATTGGATTAAATTTCTCGCCGGAGAGCATGCCTGCGCCCAGCGAGTTTCCGACAATTGAGCTGCCGACGTAGGCGGCAATGATAATGGTCGCAGCATCATTGCCGAATAGCACGCTGGCGACGGGCAGACCCAGCCAGCCGATATTGAGATAGCTGAAACAGAGGTTTTTTATTGGGTCAGCAAAAACATAGCGACCTGCCAGCAGCAGCACCATCATGGATATCGCGGTGGCAATAATAATGGTGCTCATGCTGTGAAAGCGGGTCGATATATTAAAAATGATCACGATGGGAATAGCGATACGCGTCAATATCCATGACGCAGCCGTTTTGCAATCCCAGGCAGTTTTACCCAGCAACCATCCGGCAGACAGATAGATAAGCGGAAAGAAAATCGTCACGAAACGTCCCTGATTAGCGTGTCGACCACTCCCTGGAGTAGGGAGTGGTTAAAAATACACGCTATCAGAGGTCGTTCAGTGAGTGCAACGATGCAGCGTGAGTTTATGCGGTGGTATTGATGTTGCGGCCAACAAGGGGATTGGCAGGCAGTTGCGGAATCGAATTAAGAATTCCAGCTGCCATCGACTGCTGATTATCCAGGGTCTTTTTCAGTACCATTGTGCTCACCTTACTGCTGAGGTCCATATTATCCAGACCGATAGCCAGTGAAGTAATCTGTGATACATCCATCTTGCTCTCCTTTAAAACGACTAATGGGGGGCGGAAACGGCTTTGAGAAAGCCTGATACGTCTATCGGCATTCGCGGGCAAAGCTTCAATGCGATTTACGGACATGCCCGATGCCAACCGGCTTAATCAACTCATTCTCTGGCAGGGCGGCTACTTCGCCTGCGGCTGCCAGGTGCCCACATCCTGCGCATTAATCGCTTTCGGCAGCAGCTTCGCCTGATAAAACGCATCCGCAATCTTTTGCTGCTCAGCCAGATCGCTCTTGTTCACTGGCTCGATCTGATAGCTGCGTTGCTGGTTCGCTTGTTCCACCGTGGCGAGCGGCAAATTACCCCACAGCGGGGAGAGAATCTTGGCTGCATCCGTTGGATGTGCTTTCAGCCATTGTGCTTCCTGATCCAGCGTCTTATACACAATGCCCAGCACCTCAGGATGCTTCTGCGCATAAGGCGTCGACACCAGATAGTAGCGCTGATAACTGGCGAGACCTTTGCCGCTCACCAGCACGCGCGTGTGCTGCTCGACTTTCGAGCTGGTGACAAAGGGTTCCCAGGTCACCCACGCATCAACGCTGCCATGTTCCAGCGCGGCACGTCCATCGGCAGGTGTCAGCCATGCAGGTGTGACATCGCTGAATTTCAGTCCCGCCTTTTGCAACGCGGCGATCAGCAGATAATGGCTGCCTGCGGCTTTAGTGACGGCAATTTTTTTACCTTTTAAATCCTGCAGCGATTTGATGCTGGAGTTGGCGGGCACCAGAATGGCCTGAGCTTCAGGCGAGGGGGTTTCGCGCGCGTAATACGTTAGGTCAGCGCCAGCCGCTTGCGCGAACACCGGCACGGTATCGGCCACGTCAGCAGAGAGGTCAACGTTGTTGAGATTCAGTGCTTCCAGCAGCGGCAATCCGCTGGTGAACTCGTGCCAGGTCACTTTAATGCCACGGTCGGCGAGCGCCTTATCCAGATCGCCACGCTGCTTTATCAACGTCAGCAAGGTGGAAGATTTTTGATAGCCGATGCGAAGTGTCTCTTCGGCATTGGCGCTGGCAAGCAGTGAGGAGAAAAGCAGTGAAGCAAGTATTGTCTTTGTGATGTTGCGCATGTGAGTCCCTGAAGGTGTTATCAATTTTTTAAAATGATAAAGCCGCTCAGGAGGCAATCAAAACCGCAAGTTCGCATAAGCTCTGCACATTTACAGCTATCAAAGTTGCGCGGTCATCGCACGCAAATGCGCCCGCAATACGCCATGTAGCGCCCGAATTGCGGGGGAAAACTGTTTACGATGCGGGCAGATTAAATGCAGCGGCGTGCTTTCGCCGGGGATCTCAGGCAGCACCCGTTCCAGGCGGCGCTGTTGAATGTCTTCACAGACATCAATCCAGGATTTATACGCGATGCCCATGCCATCGATAGCCCAACGGCGCGCCACTTCGGCGTCATCACACAATAAGCGACTTTTCACCGTGATTTGTCGGCGCATACCTTCCTGCGGGAACGTCCACTTGTCATAGACGTGGCCGCCCATCACAAACGGCAGGCAGTGATGCTGGGCCAAATCCTCCAGCTTCTGCGGGCGTCCGTGTTGGTCGAGATAGGCTGGTGAAGCCACCATGATGCGGCGATTGTCCTCGGCCAGCGGCAATGCCACGTAACTGCTGTCTTCCAGTTTGCCGTAACGAATGGCGATATCGACCGGATCGCGGAACACATCACTGATTTGGTCGGATAACGATAACCGGACCGACAAGGCAGGGTGCTCACAGCAAAATTCGGTGATCAGCGGCAAAAGGATATTGCGGCCAATATCGGAAGGCATCGCGATTTTAAGCTCACCGCTCAGTGCGTCTTCGTGACTTTGCAGGCTATCGGCACCCGCTTGCATCAGGGCCAGCATCTCCTGTGCGTAAGGCAGATACTTTTCACCCTCGGCGGTCAAACGCAGGCTGCGAGTAGACCGTGCAAACAGGCGACGATCCAGTTCACGCTCCAGACGTTGGATCGCGGCGCTTACTTGGCCGGGCAGTAAATTCACTTCACGGGCCGCGCGCGAAAAGCTGCCCAGTGCCGCCGACCGCACAAACAGCGTGACATCTTCCAGTCGGATCATTTTCTTACTCATCGTCAAAACAGGCAGGGATTTTCACTCTAAGAGTGAAAGTGTTGCTGTGCAATCGGCATTTTTCCTCAGCG
The DNA here is from genome assembly GCF_903970985.1 of Pantoea sp. ME81. Lineage (NCBI taxonomy): Bacteria > Pseudomonadati > Pseudomonadota > Gammaproteobacteria > Enterobacterales > Erwiniaceae > Pantoea > Pantoea sp. ME81. The sequence continues at coordinate 26,923 of NZ_CAJCKS010000042.1, forward strand.
TGCAGGCCGCTATGCTGAGCTCAACTTACCTAACACCCTGATGAATTGAGGAACGGCTTGATGAAAGCGATAGTTTATAGCCAAAACGGTTTACCGATTTCCGATGAAAATGCGCTGTACGAACTGGATGTCGCCCAACCGCAGCCGGGCGCGCGTGACCTGCTGGTAAAGATCCACGCGATTGCCGTAAATCCGGTAGACACCAAAGTGCGTAACGGCGCGCCAACCGATAAACCGCGTATTCTGGGTTGGGATGCGGTTGGTGTGGTGGAAGCGGTGGGCGAGGCGGTCACGCTGTTCCAGCCGGGCGATGAAGTGTTTTACGCGGGCGATATTACGCGCGCGGGCAGTTATGCCGAGTATGGTCTGGTGGATGAACGCATTGCCGGACATAAACCCCGTACGCTGAATGAAGCCGATGCCGCCGCGTTGCCGCTGACATCACTCACCGCGTGGGAATTGCTGTTTGATCGTCTGGAAGTGCAGACGGATGACAATGCTGCAATGTTGATTATTGGAGCAGGCGGCGGTGTGGGATCGATCCTGACGCAGCTGGCGCGCAAGCTGACCAACCTCACGGTGATTGGCACCGCATCGCGTCCCGAAACCGCGGATTGGGTGCGTTCTCTGGGTGCACATCATGTGGTTAATCACCAGCAGCCGCTGGGCGAACAGCTGGCGGCCATTGGCCACCCGCAGGTGCGCTATGTGGCTTCATTGACGCACACCGACAGCTATTACACCCAGCTGGTGGATGTGCTGGCCCCACAGGGCAAGCTGGCGCTGATCGATGATCCGGAAACGCTGGACGTGGTGCCGCTGAAACGCAAAGCCATCTCGCTACACTGGGAGCTGATGTTTACCCGTTCACTGTTCCAGACCCGCGACATGCAGCGTCAGCACGATATTTTAGAGCGCGTAAGCCAGCTAATTGATGACCAGACGCTGCAAACTACGGCAGGCGAACATCACGGCACCATCAACGCGGCCAATCTGCGCAAAGCCCATGCGCTGATCGAGAGCGGTCGTGCACGCGGCAAGATCGTGCTGAGCGGCTTTTAACCCTTTGAAACACAATTCGTTAACCGCCGTGTAAGCGCGGCGGTTAAGGTAACGGCACTTTTAAAATAATCGATTCAGGAGATTGCCATGACACTTAATGACGCAGTGGCTCGTCGCCACACTGTAAAAGCCTTCGCCAGCGGTAAAAGCTTGCCGCAGGAAGAGATCGAAACATTGCTGAACGTGCTGCGTAACAGCCCGTCATCCGTCAACTCTCAGCCGTGGCATTTTGTGGTCGCTTCCACGCCAGAAGGTCGTGAGCAGATCGCGCAATCCACTACCGGCGCCTTTGTTTATAACGGCCCAAAAGTACTGAATGCTTCCCATGTTATCGCGCTGTGCATGCGCACCGATCTGGATGACGCGCATCTGCAAAACGTGCTGGCGCAGGAAGAGCAGGATGGGCGTTTTGCCAAACCAGAAGGCAAAGCCGGTCAGGATAAGAGCCGTCGTGGCTATGTCAATATGCACCGTTACGAGCAGCGTGATATCCCGCAGTGGATGGAGAAACAGGTTTACCTGGCGCTCGGTGGTCTGCTGCTAGGTGCCGCGATGTTAGGGATTGATGCGACGCCGATGGAAGGTTTTGATCAGCGAGCGCTGGATCAGGCGTTAGGCCTGCGTGAGAAAGGCTTTACCAGCGTGGTACTGGTATCGTTGGGCTATCGCAGCGACGAAGATTTCAATGCGGCATTGCCAAAATCACGTTTGCCGCGCGAAGAGATTTTCACCTTTATTTGATTTGGTCTCCATCAAGGTGCGCATGCATGCGCACCTTTCATTATCGGGCTGCCCGCCATGGCATCACTCAATCTGGAAACAGCAAACTAAACCGGTTCACCCCGTTCTCACTGCTCACCGCACAGCTGCCGTGATGCAAGCGCATGATGCTGCGTACAATCGACAACCCCAGTCCGCTACTGCTTTGATGTCGAGATGCATCGGCACGCCAGAAGCGATCAAACATGCGTGACTGCTGTTCCGCACTCAACGTCGTGCCTTGATTCTCCACCACCAACTCGATTCCCTGATCGCGCACCGCACTTAACACGCGAATGGTGGTATCCCGCTCGCCATAGCGCAAGGCATTCGCCATCAGATTCGCCAGTGCCCGTTGCAGCAGCTGCGGATCGGCGCGCAATTCTCCTTGCATGCGCATCTCCAACTGCATGGCGTGCTCCTCGGCCATGCCATCAAAATAGTCCTGCAACTTCTCGCCAAGCTGTGCCAAATCGATGGTTTGCCAATCCATCGCCTGGCTGGCGTCTTCCGCTTTAGCGAGGAACAGCATGTTATCGATCATTTTCGCCAATCGCTCCAGTTCCTCGTAGTTGGAGCCCAGCAGTGCCTGATAATCGCCCACGCTGCGCGGCTGGCTCAGCGCCACCTCGGTCTGACCGATCAAGGTGCCAATCGGCGTGCGCAGGTCGTGCGCCATATCGGCGGAAACCTGGCTGAGTTGCTGGTAGCCCTGTTCGAGACGATTGAGCATCTGGTTGAAGGCAGCGACCAGCGGTTGCAGTTCTGTCGGGGCATCGCTGAACTGGATACGGTGCGATAAACGCCGCACGTCTATGGCATCAGTTTCCGCTGCCAGCCGACGTAATGGCAACAAGCCGCGACGCACCAGCCAGATACTGAGTGCCGCGACCAGCAGCGCAGCCAGTGCGGTCGAGACAATAATCTGGTCGCGATAGCTGTTCAGCGTTTGGGTACGGTCGCTCATCAGGCGGCCGGTGATGATCTCAATTTGCCCATTACCATCACGCGTCGGCGCTAAGGCGGCGGCGGAGATAAAGGGCGTACCATCCTGCGCCTGCTGATGATGTACAGAGGCCAGACTTAATGGCTGATCGGCGGGCACGGGCGTGATGTCGGGCATCGGCCGTGCGCCGGGATTGACCACAATCAGCGGCGGTTGACCTGGAAAGCGCAGCACTAACAAGGATTCTGTATTGCCCAGCATATTGGCAAACAGGCGCGGTTTTTGCTGAATCAGCGTAATGGCGTCTTCATCGCGCAGCAGCGTACGAATCTGATCAATGCGCGTCAGCAGCGCGGCGTCATCACGCACGCCAATCTGCTTCGCCAGAGATTGATACAGCGCAAAGCCGCTCAGGGCAAAAATCACAATCACTGCGGTGCTGAGCAGTAGTGATAAGCGAGTGGCAAGCGAGAGTTTTTTCATGTTTCAGCTTCGCAGCGATACCCAACGCCGTGCACGGTATGAATCAACGGATGGGCAAAGGGACCATCGATCTTCTGGCGCAGGCGTTTCACCGCCACATCCACCACGTTGGTATCGCTATCAAAATTCATGTCCCACACGCGTGAGGCGATTACCGTGCGCGTCAGCACTTCACCGGGATGCAGCATAAACAGATGCAGCAGGTTGAACTCTTTGTTGGTGAGGTCGATACGTTGTCCCGCGCGCTCCACACGACGTTTAAGGATATCGAGTTGCAGGTCGGCCAGGGTCAGCACATCGGGAAGTTTTTGCTGACCGCCGCGCCGCAACTGCGTGCGGACGCGTGCCAGCAGTTCGGCGAACGAGAAGGGCTTCACCAGGTAGTCATCCGCGCCCAGTTCCAATCCTTTGATGCGATCTTCCAGCGTGCCTTTAGCCGTAAGGAAAATTACCGGCGTCTGGATCTGTTTATCCAGCGCGGCCATCACCTCCCAGCCGCTCATGCCGGGCATCATTACGTCGAGTAAGATCAGATCGTAATGGTGCTCCTGTGCATAGAACAAACCATCTTGCCCATTCTCGGCCACATCCACGATGAATCCCGCTTCGGTTAATCCTTTGCGCATGTAATCGCGCGCTTTGGCTTCATCTTCAATCACCAAAATTTTCATGCGCATCTCCGGGCGGGACAAGTGGATTAGGGCTGCGCCTGCTGAGCGGCCTGTTCAATCAGTTTCACCACATCATCAGGATGAGATTCATACACCGAGTGGCTGGCGCCGGCGACTTCAACCGTGTGGCTATGCGCGCGTTTGGCGTACATCCGCTCCAGATCAGGGTTAATGATTTTGTCAGCTTTCGCTACCATGTACCAGCTAGGCTTGGTCTTCCACGCCGGGTCTGGAATGTTGGCGGTGAACACAGCGGCGTTGGTTGGCATCTGCGCATGCGCTTCAAAATCCGCCTGCGCCGCCGGTAAATCCGCAGCGAAATCGCTGTGATAATTTTCTGGCGCGATGGTCAGGTAGCCATCAGTCGATTTGGCAAACGGATGCGCGCTGTTCGGGAACTTCTTGCCGTTGATGGCTTCGGTTTCGCCGTTATCCAGCGCGTGTGCGGCGATATACACCAGACCCACCACCTTGCTGTCATTTCCGGCTTCGGTGATGATCGCGCCACCATAACTGTGGCCGACCAGAATCACCGGTCCATTCTGCTGATCGATGATGCGGCGTGTCGCCGTGAGATCTTCCGGGAAACCGGTCAGCGGCTCCTGCACCAGCGTCACTTTATAGCCATCGTGCGTCAGGCGGTCATACACCGGACGCCATCCTGCACCACCCACAAATGCACCGTGTACTAACACAATATTCTTCACCGGCTGCGCTTTGGCTTGCGCCGCGCCGCCTGCCATCGCCAATAAAATGCCCGCTGCTAACGTCAGTTTTTTCAGTTTCATGTTTGTGCTCCAGATAAGGAAGGTTCGGGCACAGGATATGAAAGCGGCGCTGACAGCAGGGTGAGCGAGTTATGACAAAAGAATGACAGGGGGTATTAAGTAATTTTTAATGGGGTGTGAAATTCCTCTAACCTATTAATCAATATAAGAATTCACTCTACATAAATCCATTTTTTTAGTGGTGGTAATGTTTCCCTCATGTTATTAAATCTCCATGCCGTTGTGAATTTACCTGCCTGCTGGAGATAACAATGAAAAAGAGTTTGTCCTTCGCGTTACTGCTTTCACTGGGCGCTTTCAGCACCTTATCGTTTGCTGAGCAGACGTTGCGTTTTGGTGTTGATCCCACTTTCCCACCGTTTGAATCTAAGGCCAGTGATGGCTCACTTAAAGGATTTGATATCGATTTGGGCAACGCCATTTGTGCGCAGGCAAAAGTCAAATGCCAGTGGGTGCAGATCGGCTTTGATGGCAGTATTCCGGCACTGCAGGCTAAAAAATTTGATGCGATTCTGTCGGCGATGTCGATGACGGAGAAACGCCGTGAGCAGGTGGATTTCAGCAACATGCTGTATATCACGCCGAGTGCGTTGCTGACGCCAAAAAGCAGCACCCTGACCGAAGATATCAGCACGCTGCGCGGTAAAAACATCGGCGTGGCGCAGGGCACCATTCAGGAAACCTACGCCAAAGCAAAATGGGCGGCACAGGGTGTCAATGTGGTTTCCTATCCGAACCAGATGGAGATCTATCCCGATCTGGTCGCGGGGCGACTGGATGGCACTCTGGCGAATGCGGTGTCTGCGGATCAGGGTTTCCTGAATACGCCGGAAGGCAAAGATTACGTCATCAAAGCCACGCTGGTGGATAAAGAGCTGCTGGGCAACGGTGTGGGAATTGGCCTGCGTAAGGGCGATACCGTGCATCTGAAACTAATCAATGATGCGCTGGCCGAACTGCACAACAATGGCACTTACGATCAGCTGGCGAAAAAATACTTCAAGTTTAAGGTTTATCCGTAAGCGCCCTTATTTACAGGAAACAGCATGTCAGATTTGCCGCATTACTCGTCCCAACGTGCCCGTTTTGTTGCGGCAGTCGAGCGCCAACACGGCGCTTTGACTTCATACCCGCATCCGCTGCCGGGCCCACAAGGTGAAACGCTTTATACCGATGTCGCCGTCATTGGCGACCCCGGAGCAAGCAAATTGATGATGATCATCTCGGGCACGCATGGGGTGGAGGGCTACTACGGATCGGACAGTCAGATTGAGTGGCTCAATCGCTTCAGTCTGACTGCTTTGCCCGATGACACCGCGATTGTGCTGCTGCACCTGTTGAATCCCTGGGGCGCGGCGCATTTGCGGCGGGTGAATGAAGACAATATCGATCTCAACCGCAACTTCATCGATTTCACTCAGCCTGCACCTGCCAACCCGGATTACCCGTCATGGCACGGGATTTACCACGGCGATCGGATTCAAGCTGATGAGCTATTAGCTGAAACCCTTAACGGCGCAGGTTGGCTGGCGGTGAAACGGGTAGTGGAGGCCGGGCAATACCAATTCGCTGACGGCTTCTTCTACGGTGGACAGCAACCGAGCTGGTCTTATCGCACCATGCAAACCATCATCGCCGACCATTTATCGCAGGCAAAAACCATCCTGAGCTTCGATCTGCATACGGGAGCCGGAGCATGGGGGCATCCAATGTTGCTCTCTATTGCTGAGCAGCAAGTCGCTGCGCATCAGTGGGGAAAATCACTGTATGGCGAGTGGTTAACGTTACTGTTTACCGGTGCAGGTCGTGACAGTGTCACCGGAGTGACCGCGACCGCAACGGGTTATCTGTCGCAGTTCCTGCTGGAATCACTGCCGCAGACGCATATTTTGCCACTGGTGGTGGAGTGCGGAACGTATCCCGGCGAAGAGATGCATCGTCGCGTGCGTGACGATCATTGGTTGCATCTGCAAGGTGAACCGACCAGTGAGTCAGGGCGCGCCTTAAAGCATGAGCTGGTGGAAGGTTTCTGGCCAGCAGACCGCGACTGGCGCGATCTGGTGGCTTTTCGGACCCAGCAGATATTTGTACGCGGCTGGCAAGGTTTGTTGAACGCCGATCACAACCGACCATAAAAAGTCATACGCGCCGTTTCCGATAGAGCGATGCCAGGCTGTGTGTTATACGCCAGCACTGCCAGCATGCGTGTGATGTCGCCTTCGGTTGGCGTCACACGATGCATTGAGTTGCGACCACGGAACAGCACTAAGTCACCCGCTTCAATCGCCAGTGCGTCCACCGGCTGGCGCTGATCCAGCACCGCGGCAACGCCTTCGAAATTCATCTCTCCCGCATCGGCATCGCGCAAATCCTTCACATACTGGAATATGCCGCCGGCGCGGGGTTTCTGTACCAGCAGGGTGATGGCGAAGGAGGAGTTATCGAAGTGCCAGCCTAGCTCCTGACCATCAGGCGCGTAATGCAGATTGATGGAAGAGAGCGGATCGGCGTAAGGATAGAGCGCGGTTTCACCCAGCACGTCGCACAGGAAACTTTTAAACAGTTCGTCGTTGTACAGCTGGCGCAGCGGCGATTCGGCGGCGATCACGTCGTCGGTAATACAGCCTTTAGTGCTGATTACATCACGATTGCGCGGATGGTCAGCGTCATACGTCTCGTCTTTCTTCATCAGATAGACGTTATGCTTGCTGAGGGTGTGATAGGCCAGATGGCGCTGAGCGTTTCCTTCGGCAATGATGCTTTGCAGCGCGTCGGGTTGTAAAAACTGACGCAGAACCAGCGCGCCATGCTGGTTGAGCTGTTCACGGCATTCACGTCGCCAGTCGGCGTCGGCCAGTGGATGCAAATCGAAACGAATCAGAGCAGTCATAGCAGCAGTTCTCATTGTGACAGGTGTGTAATGACTGTAACTCACTGATATGTTAGTGCGTAACGATATAAATTTAATGCCCTGCTAAGGAAACTTTAATGCCCGCACAGTCACCGCGTTTACCGAAAATCAGCGTTATCCAGTCATTTAAGGTGGCGGCGGAATTGGGCAGTTTAGCAAAAGCCGCCGCGCAACTGGCGCTGACGCCTGCGGCGGTAAGTCAGCAGATCCGCCAGCTAGAGGAACAGTTGGGCAGCGCGCTGTTTGTGCGCACGCAGAGTGGGGTCATGCTCACCGAAACCGGCAAAGAGTATCTGCGCTATGTGACGGAAGCTTTTGATATTTTGCATCTCGGTCAGCAAAACCTGCGTCATGTGGCGGCGATGCCCAAGCTCACACTCTATTCATTGCCCGCGCTAGCCTCGAAGTGGCTGCTGCCCAATATTGCGCAGTGGCGCGTTCACTGTCCCGACATTGATTTATCGCTACACGGCACCCATGCACAGGTGGATTTTAATGCCACACCAGCTGACTTTGTCATTTGCTTTGGTGAGGATCGCTATCCCCAGCTTGATAAGCAGCGTCTGTTTTTGGATGAGGTGGTGCCCGTGGTGAGTCCCAGGCTGTTGCAGCAGTTTCCATTAGAAAACGTGTTGCAACAGGCTCCATTGATCCATCTTGATTGGGGCAACGAAGGGCGCTTTTTGCCTGACTGGCGAAGTTGGTATTTGGCCAAAGGGATGGCGGAACCCGCATCACAGCCCGCGTTAAGCTTCAATCTCACCTCATTGGCGATCGATGCTGCGGTGGCAGGCGCGGGTTTGTTATTAGGGCAGAAAAGGCTTATCGCTGCAGAGCTGGCACGAGGCGATTTAGTTATGGTTGATGCGTTAAGCCTGCCGTTAAGTAAACCCTATTTTCTTGCCTGGCCGCAGCGTTCGCGCAGCCAGCCGGGCAGCGAAGCGTTAATTAATTGGCTCGGACAACTAGCAATTTAACAAACTGTTAACTGACTCAGCGTTGCACACCGTGGATTGCACTATGCTTATCAGCTTTGTGCGACGGATCGTAGACAGGGAGTTCAGTCAGTGACTTCAGATATGCATTTCTGGCTTACCACGCTGATTATTGCCATCACTATTCTGCTGTGGGCGAGCGCTCGTTTGCCCGAGTATCTTACCGCGCTGCTTTTTTTTGCTGCTGCCACGTTATTCAACATCGCCCCCGCCAGCACCATCTTCAGCGGATTTGCCTCTTCAGCCTTCTGGCTGGTATTGAGCGGTTTTGTGCTCGGTGCAGCAATCCGTAAAGTCGGGCTTGCACAACGCTGGGCTAACTATCTGGTGGTGCCACTCAGTCAGAGCTGGCCGCGCATGGTCGTTGGTACCCTGGTGCTGACCTATCTGCTGGCATTGGTGATGCCTTCCAATATGGGACGCATCGCTTTGCTGATGCCGGTGGTGCTGGCGTTGGGTGAACGGGCCGGAATTAAAGCCGGGAGCCGTGGCAGCATTGGTCTGGCGCTGGCGGTGGGTTTTGGCACTTTCCAGCTCTCCGCCAGCATCTTACCGGCTAACGTGCCCAATCTGGTGCTGAGCGGTGCTGCGGAAAACGCCTATCAGATCCATCTCCAGTGGCTGCCCTGGTGGCTGCTGCATATGCCGGTGGTGGGGATTGGCAAGGGGATGGTACTTGCAGCCGCTATTCTTTTCCTGTTCCGCGCGCAACCTCAGCCCGTGCGCCATCGCGATCAACTTGAGCCGCTCAGCCGCAGCGAATGGCGGTTGATGGGCCTGTTGGCTATCACTCTGTTGCTGTGGATGACCGATAGCCTGCACGGCTTGCCTGCCGCATGGGTTGGGCTGGCGGCGGCCTGTATTTGTCTGCTGCCGCGCATTGGCTTTCTTTCAGGAGATGATTTCGTCAGCGGGGTTAATTTCCGCACCTGTATCTATATCGCGGGTATTCTCGGGGTGGCGACAGTGGTGGTGGATTCAGGACTTGGCCGACTGATTGCCAATTTGCTGCTCAGCGTGCTGCCTCTGCAGGATCACGCTTCGTTTGGTAATTTCGCGGTGCTTAACTCGCTGGTCTCGCTGCTCAACTTTGTGCTGACCGCCAACGGCGTGCCAGCGATGGTCACGCCGATCGCGCAAGAGCTGGCAACCGCATCCGGCTTTTCTCTGATGAGCGTCGTTATGATGCAGGTGTTTGCCTACGCGACGCCGCTGTTGCCTTATCAGGCTTCGCCAGTGGTGGTGGCGATGGGGCTGGGTAATGTGCCTGCCAAAGCGGGCCTGCAACTGTGCGTGCTGGTGTTTATCTTCAGCGTGCTGCTGCTGTTACCACTGGATTATCTCTGGTTCAGGCTGCTAGGCTATGCCTGACTTTCCCTCACTGCCTGAGCACGCCGTTATGTCAGCCAATAATGATTGGGTCGATTTTCGTCGCGATGACGAAACCGGTATCGAAAGCGTCAACGCGCATTTTCGCGGACACGCCTACGATCCTCACGATCACGACGAATTATTGGTGGGCGTGACGCAGCAAGGCTTACAGCGTTTTAATTGTCATCGTGCTTTGCACACCAGCACGCCGGGTCGCGCCATTTTGATTGAGCCGGGCGCGGTGCATGACGGCCACGCGCCTAACGAAGAGGGTTTCACCTACACCATGCTTTATCTGCCGCAGCGTTGGGTGGCAGAGATGATGCAGCGACGCGGTCTGGGCGATGTATCCAACATCGAAGGTGCGTTTCGCCACACGTTAAATGATGATGCGCTGCTGGCCAGTGCCATCCAGCAGGCGTGGTTTTCAGTGCATCACAGTGAAGGGCGACTGGCGCGCGACCAGAGCCTCGATCATCTGATGACGATGCTTTCCCGCCATCTTGAAACCAAACCCAATGCGCAATCAGGCGCAGCGATGCAGCACATGCAGCTATTACGCGACTATCTGCACGATTTTATGGCGCAGGATATAGGGCTGGATGAGCTGTCACGGCTGGCGGGCATCGATCGCTTTAAGCTGACGCGTCAGTTTAAGCAGGCGTTTGGTCAGTCACCGCATGCCTACCTGGTACGACTGAGGTTGCGCAGCGCACGTGTGTTGCTGGCGCAGGGCATTGAGCCGGTGCAGGTTGCCGCTCAGGTTGGTTTTGCCGATCAGAGTCATTTAGGGCGTTGGTTCCAACGCGCCTACCGCATGACACCGGCCTCCTATCAACGACAGTGCACAAACGTTCTATATCCCACCCCCGCGACTCTTAGATGATGCTGTTTTAGACCCCATCGGAGAGTAGTGACAGATGTTTGATACCAAAATCGCCCTGATTGTTCGTGATGATTTAGCCACCTGGCAGCGCCTAAATGTGGTGGCCTTTCTTGCTACCGGCATTGCTTCTGCTGCGCCTGACATGAT
>NZ_CAJCKS010000043.1:0-37471 GCF_903970985.1 Pantoea sp. ME81
TTAGATAGAGCGCTGTGACAACTCTATCCAGCGCTGTCACTCTTTCCCTGCACGCCGTTCTTCGGTAGAGCAGGGGATTGAAAATCCCCGTGTCCGTGGTTCGATTCCGCGTCCGGGCACCAACATTCTGAAAACCCAGCCTTTATGGCTGGGTTTTTGCTTTTGTGGGTTTCTAAATCACCTTCACGTCTTCACCGCCATCAAAAGCATTAATCTTGATTCCTGCGCTTTAACGGTATGCTAAGCAGTAGCTCACCAGATACAGAGCCCTTGCCAGGTGACGGTATCTACAGTCAGATCCATACACCGACAGGTTAATGCCATGGGTCATGCCGATAATTTCAATGCTGCCTTCACGATCCTGAACATCGACAGATCCTTGAATATCTGCTCCACCACCGTCTTTTAGCCACATATACGGAGGGAGTGGCATTTTACTTGCTCCTTGTTTTTTTAATTAACTTCGCGATTGTTAAGTAAACAGCTGTAGTGATGGACATCACGATGGAAAAATCAATATAGAAATAGGCATCATAGAGAGTTTCAATATTGGATTCACCGCTGATAAACACTGCGATCTTATCGGCGAAATCCTGAGAGATATACGTTTCAGCGCTACCGATCGATCTGCCAACAGCAAGCGATAATAGTATAAAGAAAACGCATTTTGCGATTCTACGGGCAAGTACTTGAGCCATTGGCCACGACCTCAATTAATCCTCGGGCCATAAGTGAAGGCTTGCCTGGTACGGACACCATTGCAGTGTTCATAAACGCCTGGCGGATAAGCGCACAGTTTTCACTGTTTAAAGCCAACTTTCTCTGAAGTGCCATTACCTATCCCTAATTAACATTCATGCAGTAACTGTAGGTAATGTTACATATGATAAATTTTTTGAGCCAGTAAGAATAATGATGTGTTTTCAATTTTGCGTAGTCGCCAACATTATATGATCGTCTGAAGGCCATATTCGGTATGGATGCTGATTAATCCTTCACAACGAAATAACCAGTTTAAACACTGCTTTAGTCATTTTCCTAAAATTCCTGCTAACTCTTTAATTGATGATTAATATTATCAACCTAAAGGATTTCCTGACATTAATGGAAATTGTCAGATTTCCACTACAAAAATTCAATCAAAAAATGATAACCATGAGATTGTTCGTCATGTTGTCTTTAGTTATGTATTTAATTGATAATTTATCGCATAAGCGCTGTGAGGTGCTTATGTTCTGTTGCTCACTATTTTCAGTGGTTTCTTGATTTTTAGTGAGCGGGAGTGGTGATTCAACATCTTCAAAAACACTTTTAACAAATGGACGCGTTATTATGAATAAGCTCATCAAGTTTTCAATTGCCGCTGCGGTAGTGGCTCTGCTGTCTGGATGTACTGGAAGCGTATACAACAAAGAAAAGAACTGTGACTACGATTATCTGCTTCATCCGGCAGTATCTATATCTAAAATCATCGGTGGTTGTGGGCCGGTAGATAAATAAAATTTTGTGTCATGCGCGGCTGGTTTTAAATTCATACCAGCCGCGATATTTATAATCTTGTTCGGCTTTCTCGCCTTAATGTCACTTCAACTACAACGTCAATGCTTAAACCCATAAGTATTAGGCATGTCGCTAATAGTAATAAACCTCAAGGTAAGCATTATGCGCACCTGTGGTGGGCATACGATGTAAAGTCAGTTGGCCGTGGGTTTCACCGGGTTTACCCCCGGCAGCGGTCATGTCGATCTTCGCTCCATCAGGTGTATAAGCCTGGCGTAATACCGCATTATTTCCTGGCTGACACTGAAACGTATACGGCGTACTGAGTGATGATGCCGAAAGTGTTGACTGAATGACCTGCGTTTCGCAACCTGACGGTTGAATGACGCCCGTGACGCGTAATTCAACACTTTGCGCGAGGGTCAGCCCGCTCGTACACATGGATAGTAGTAAAATCAGTGGTTGAATGCGCATCGTACTGCTCCGATTCAGGTGATGATTCTGTTATCGGTTACTGTGCGTTATGACTTTAATTTGAATGTCGGGCAGTCGCGCACACTTAAATATCCAGATGAATTTCTTCAACGTTCCCATCATGCTGGGCCGGAACCGCGCAGCAGAGCAGCACCTCATCCTTAGCCACACTGGCACTCGGGCGGGTTGTGTAAGTGACTGCACCTCGCAGCAACCGGGTTTTGCAACTGCCGCAATGTCCTTCACGACAGCTGTATTCTGGGCTGAGGCCACGCGCTTCGGCCAGCTCCAGCAGTGAACCACTTTGCGGTGTCCAGCGCGCCTCTTTCAGCGACGTCATAAATTTAATCGGTACGTCGCTCGTTGCGACCGCTGGCAGCGCCAATTCGGGGTCCGCTTCATCTTTGTGACGCTGCAGCGACGAAGGACCAAAAGCCTCCGCGTGAATGCGTTTGTCGGCGATATTGTAGCTGCGCAGCCCGCCATATAACGCCTGAGTAAACTGCGGAGGGCCACACAGGTAAAAGTCGTAGTCGTTAAAGGGCAGCACCTGTGAAAGCAGCGCCATATCGATGCGCCCAGCGACATCGTAATCGAATCCCTGTTCGGCACCGTCCGGTTGGCTCAACACGCGCACCATTTTGCATGCGCCCTGTGAGGCCGCCAGCAACGCATCCAGTTCGCGTACAAAAGGGCGTTCCGCTTTGTTGCGCGCGGACTGGAAAAAGTAGGTCGGGCGCATGCGCTGTTTGCGGCGTCCTTCATAAACCAGGTGGCGCAGCATCGCCAGCATCGGGGTGATGCCGACACCCGCCGCCATCAACACCGCTGGGCGTGTCTCTTGCGCATCGATAGTGAAATCACCGGCTGGCGCACGGGTATCAATTCGATCACCAACCCGAAGATGATCGTGCAGATAGCACGAGACCACGCCATCGCGTTTGACGCTTATGCGGTAAAAACCGTCCGACGGCGCAACCGACAGGGTGTAGTGACGAATCAGCGGTTTGTCTGTACCAGGCAACTGCACGCGAATCGGCAAGTGCTGTCCGGCCTGATGCGCCAGCAAACCCGCGCCATCATCTGGCATCAGATGAAACGAGCGAATCGATGCGCTCTCATCGACAATCTTCGTCACCCTAAAAGGCCGCCAGCGTCGCGCCAGTTCGCTGGCACGCAGGCGTTCGGCAGCCGATTGCCAGTCACCCGTCATTTCTGACGCCGGTGAGATACCGCCTGCTTCCGTTTCCCAGCGCAAGGCGAGGGCGGCATGACGACGCACGATGCGGCGAGGGCGGAATGTCCACAACCGTTCGGCGCCCTGGAATGCCGCGATCTCCGGCGAGTCGAGGATCACGCTGGCATCCCCGGTCATTTGCAGCGTATCGCCGCTGGGGTAATCAACAAACAGCAGTCCTGCTTTGCTGTTTTGCTGGATGTTGCCGAGCGTGGAGAAAAACAGGTTGCCGTTAAAATCGGGAATGGTCAGCAGGCCATCTTCATCCACACGCACAAAACCAGGTTTGCCGCCGCGATGCGAGGCATCAACCTGATGATTGGCGTAAGTCGCGACGTAAAACGTATCGGCGGTGGCGATGGTGGTGCGGGCCGCCTCATCAAGCGTGCTGAGCACTTCAACCTCACCAAGAGCCGACTCATCGGGCGAACGAGCAAAGCGGAAATCGCGCAGCTGAATGTAGCGCGGACAGTTGCCGAAACTCTGCTCCACCTGTACCCGAAAGCCACCGCCAATCGCGCTCAACACGCCGTTCATGCGGTTACGGCGACGGGTGTGCAACTCAATGCCGAGCAGGCCAACCGGAGCGCCATCAGTGAACCCGGCTGCAGCCGGATCGCGGGGATCCGGCTGGGCGGCAATATCCAGCGTGGTGGCATTGGGCGAGAAAATAAAACCGGGCTGGCCTTCCAGCAGCGTAACCCAGGCATCGCCTCGCGGGTCCACGCTGCCTACCACGATAAACGGCAGTTGCGCGTAGAAGTGACGATGCTGATCGGGCATGTAGTCGCGAATCACACGTTGGCCGACTTCCGCCATGCGTTCGGCTACGCCCGCTTGCTGCTGCAGGGCTATTTCACCTGCATGCCATACCGGAAGTTTCTCGCCCATGATAGTTAACTCACGCGATGCTGCGCAGACCGGCAGCGGTTTGCGGGAAGGGAACAAAGCCCGGCAACGCTTCAATACGGCGTAACAGCGCATTGACCGCCGGATAGCCAGAGAGATCCACATTGCCTTCCGGCGCGCCGATCAGGTAGCTGTACTGTGCGATATCCGCGATGGTCGGGCGATCGCCGACCAGCCATTCACGACCGGTAAGATGTTGATCCATTAACGCCAAAATGGTGTGCGCACGGGCGATTACTTCGTCAGGGTTGAACGGGCGACCAAACACGGTAATCAAGCGTGCCGCGCAAGGGCCATAAGCCAGTTCACCTGCCGCGACAGACAACCAGCGCTGCACCTGCGCCGCACCCAGTGCATCTTCAGGCAACCACTCACTGCGACCTGATTTTTTCGCCAGATAAACCAGAATGGCGTTGGAGTCGGAGATATACACGCCGTCATCTTCCAGCACCGGCACCTGGCCGAATGGGTTGATGGCGAGAAACGCCGGGGATTTGTGTTCACCGTTAGCGAGATCAACATCAATCACCTCGTGTGGCAGGTCGAGCAGGGACAGAAACAGACGTGCACGGTGCGCATGACCAGAAAGCGGGAAGTGGTAGAGTTTCATCATCAATGTCCTTTAGTGGTGGCCGGGATGATCCCGAACCCTGTCTAAAGGTTGGCACAGCCTGTGGCGCGGCAGAATAGCCGGGTTTGCGAAGTCATTGTTGCGGAAAATGGAAGAATGGCGGGCAATGCGACTACACGGCGACCCTGCAAAATCATTAAACCTATTTTGCAGGGCGCGCAGTCATGCGTATCGCTATTGCCACGCAGGGGTTGGCCGGGAACTATGAGACTACCGCACTCCCTGCTACAGCCTGAGCCTGCTGTTCGCTTTGTTGTTCTTCGCGCTGTTTCAAACGATCCCATACGCGGAAGAACGGATAGTAAATCACCATCGAGATCGCCAGGTTAACCACCTGTAACACCGTGCCGGAAATGTGCCCCCCAGTTGCCAGATAGCCGCTGACAAATATCGGCGTGGTAAACGGCAGGGCGATGCCGGCTGGCGGGGCAACCAGTCCGGTGGTCATGGCCGCCCAGGAGACAATCACCAGCACCACCGGGGTGAGAATAAACGGCAGGAACAGGTACGGGTTCATCACCAGCGGAATGCCAAACACCAACGGCTCACTGATGTTGAACAGCGCGGCGGGTCCTGCAATCTTACCTAGCTGTTTCATCTGGCGGCTGCGAGAGCGGATCAGCATAAAGATCACCAGCCCTAGCAACGCACCGGTGCCGCCAGGCGCTATCCACAGATCATAAAACTGCTGCGTGAAGATGTGCGGAATCGGCTGGTTATGCTGGAACGCTTCGAGGTTTTCACTCATGTTGGAGAGCCAGACCGGCTGGATGAACACCAGCACAATGGCATCGCCGTGCAACCCCAGCGTCCAGAGAATGCCAATCAGTAGCACCGAGAAGATCATGCCCGGCAGCGTGCCGCCGACGTGGTGCATCGGCAATCCAATCACGGTGGCGATCAGGTTGTTGATGTCGCCAAACGGCGAGGCTTCCACTGCCAGACGGATGATCAGCACCACCGCCAGCACGCAGAAGCCGGGCACCAGCGCGAGGAAGGATTTTGCCACCGCAGGCGGCACGCCTTCCGGCATCTTAATCACCAGATTGCGGCTGTGGACGAAGCGATAAATCTCCGTCGACATCAGCGCAATCACAATGGCCACGAACAAGCCCTGGCTGCCAATCATCGAGATCGGCAGGACGCCGGTCACCAGCTGTGCGGGTGCATTTTCCACCGGGGCAAACAGCGTCTGCTGCGGAATGGTCATCACAAAGGCCACTAACGCCATGGCGCCGCTGGTGAGCGGATCCAGCGTGCGGTACTTCTCCGCCAGACGATAGGCGATACCGAAGCTGGAAATCAGCGCCATGATGTCGTAGGTGGCGCGCACCGGATAGAGCAATTTGTTGCGCCAGGTGTCGCCAAACAGATCCGCCATCAAATGGCCCCACGCCGGAATCGGCAGGTAAGCGAAGATCAGGAAGAAACTGCCAATCAGCATAAACGGCATGTTGAGAATGATGCCGTCACGCACCGAGAGCACATGCTTTTGTCCGGCGACTTTCAGCGCTGCGGGCAACACATAACGTTCAATAAGAGTACGGTTGGACACAGGGCCTCCTCAGGCTCAATGGCGCAACAAAATGATAATTAGCGGTCTATTTGCACCAACGCTAGCGGCGGATAAATCGCGCTGTTAGCGTTGGTGCAGGTGATCTTACATTGCCAGATGCCCTCAATTGTGCAGCGGCACGGTTTATCGGGCATATCTGGAGCCGCATTCTCGCGATTGCACCGCTACGGCGCTATTGAGCCGATGAGAATTGCGGCAACCACGGCTTGTTCAGGGTTAACACTTCGTCCAGCAGGGCTTCTGCTGTCGCGACATCACCCACCAGTGGGTTGCCCAGCAGCGCCAGCAATGCCTGATTACGATCGCCATGTACCGCCGCTTCGATGGTTAAGCGCTCGAAAGCTTTAATCTGCTGTGTCAGGCCGTTCATCAACGGCGGCAACTTACCGAACACCAACGGATGCGCGCCCTGGGCATCCACCAGGCAGTTCACTTCCACCACCGCGTCATCGGGCAGGCCGTGAATCGCGCCGTTATTGCGGCAGTTCACCACCAGATTCTTGCTGCTGTTGTTGTGAATCGCGCTGATCAGCTCGACCGCCACTTCAGAGTAATAGGCGCCACCGCGGAAACTCAGTTGCTCCGGTTTGTGCGCCAGATGCGGATCGGCATACAGCGCGAACAGCTCCGCTTCGACCTTCATCACTTGCTCAGCGCGGGTGCCTTCATGACCGTTTTTACCTTTCTCCTGTTCTTCAGCCAGCATCTGCGGCGTCTGCCAGTAGTAGCGATGATACGGACTGGGAATGGCATTCAGCGCCCGCAGGAACTGCGGTGACCACGGCATATCTTTAATATTGTTCATGGTCAGCGACTGGCCATCACACAGTTGGTCAATCACCTGTTTGGTGACATCTTCGCCACGGCAAGTGACCTGATGCACCCACACCAGATGATTGAGCCCGGCAAAGCGCAACTGCACATCATCCCATGGCGCGTCGAGCATACCGGCAATCATATGATGCATATTCACCGGTACGTTACACAGGCCGATGATTTTGGCGTTGCTATAGCGCGAGACCGCTTCAGTGACGATGCCGGCAGGGTTGGTGAAGTTGATGATGAAGGCATCGGGCGCCAGCTCTTCCACTTTACGCGCCACATTCAGCATCACCGGAATGGTGCGCAGGGCTTTGGCAAAACCGCCTACGCCGGTGGTTTCCTGTCCGAGTCGTCCATATTTCAGGCCAAGGCGTTCATCAGCTGCGCGCGCAGCCAGTTGGCCGACACGTAGCTGGGTTAGCACGAAGCTGGCACCACGGATGGCATCATCCAGCTCAAAGTGCACGCTGACGTTGACCTGCTCTAATCCCTTCTTCTGCAGCATGCGGCGGGTGAGGTCGGCAATAATATTCACTTTCTCCCGACCCGATTCCACATCCACCAGGGCAAGTTCAGTCACCGGCAACTGCGCATAGCGATTGATAATCCCTTCAACCAGTTCCGGTGAGTAGCTGCTGCCACCACCAATAATGGCTATCTTAAGCATCGGTTCCTCCTGCCGCAGTGCGGCGGTAGAGTTCAATGATTTCGCCCGCCAGATCCTGCACCAGCATGGCGTTCATCAGGTGATCCTGGGCATGTACCAAAATCAGGGTGACGGGCAGTTTTCCGCTGCCTTCATCAAGACTGATCAACGCCGTCTGCTGTTGGTGTGCGCCATTGACGCTCTCTTTGGCAGCTATGAGTTGTTGCTCGGCAGCAGCAAACTGGCCTTCACGCGCTAATCGCAGGGCGCTCAGTGCTGCACTGCGAGCGGCACCGGCCTGTACCAGCAGCAGCATGATTTGTTCTTCAAACTCGATAACCACTTCTTCGGACATGCAGAATCCCCCACAGCACAAGGCCGTGTTTATTTCGGTCAGTTTGGGTAAAACGGAGGTATTACGAGGTGTGCAACGCCAGGGCGGTATCCAGCACCTGTTCGCCACGCATCATGCCGTAATCCATCATGTCGATGACGGCGACCGCTTTGCCTTGTGGCGCGGCGATGGCAGTCAGGCGGGCGGCTTCAAACTTTACTTGCGGGCCGAGCAGCACCACGTCGGCATCCGGCAGGATGCGTTCGAATTCCGCTACCGGCACCGCTTTGATATCTATCGTTAGCCCGCGCCCCTGGGCAGCGCTCTGCATTTTGTTGACCAGCATGCTGGTGGACATCCCTGCAGCACAGCAAAGTACGATACGCATATGATTTCCTCCTGTGATTTGTCGGGGCCATTAAAGACCCGTGTTGGAGACGGTGTAAATACCCTCTGGACAGACGGTTTTCTGATGAATGAATAATTAACGATTTAAAATTAATGACTTATCTTATGAATGTTCGTGAAAATATTTTTCACGACTGTGATCGGTGCTGTAATTTATCGTTAATATAAGCGGTTTTAAACGCTGGTAGTGGTGGAATAGCTGAAAAAAAACTCACACTGAAAAATATTTTCATGCATGATGGATGTTCGCAACGAGAGGATGTGGTGAGCGGATGGATATTGTCTGGCAACTGCGGCAGCAGTCGGCACGCGCGGATGCGCCGGAATCTAAGCTGGCGCGTTTTATTCTGGAAAACTTGCATGTCAGCACGCAGGCGACAATGGAAAGTCTGGCAACGCAGGCAGGGGTGAGTCCTGAAGTCCTGCGCCGCTTTGCGGTATCGGCAGGCTGTCGCGATCTGGATGATTTCCTGCATCAGGTGCGCAAAGCAGGACAGCAGGAAGGGGCATTTCTCGATGTCATCCGGCAGCGCCAGCCATCGCTGAGCCAGCAGGAAAATCGTGTGGCGCTGGCGATCCTTAACGATGTCGCGTTTGCCGCATCGGCCACGATTGAGCAATTAGCCGGACGCGCTGAAGTCAGTGCGGCCACCATCACCCGTTTTGCCCGATCCGTGGGTTGTGAAGATATTCGTGAATTGCGTATGCGGCTGGCCAGGGCCAGTTCGGTGCCTTCAGCGCCAAACGTGCAGGGTATTCCACAGCTGGGGGCAATTCATCAGGCGTTAGCCCAGCAGTGGTCATTGGCTGAAACCGAGACCTGGGAGCGGGCGGCGCGAATGCTAGTTAAAGCTCGCAGCGTGCTGTTGATTGGTGCGGCAGGGCAGACCACGCCCCTGGTGGCTGAAGTACACCAGCGATTAACGGCGACAGGTCTGGCGCTGGCATGGATCCAGGACGATAACCTGCTGCGCATGACGTTAAGCCGATTACAGCCGGATGATTTACTGCTGATCCTCGCGCCGGATGTGGTGAACAGCAGCGTGTTGAGCGCGGTGCACCATGCGCATATCCAAATAACGCCGGTGATTGCCATCTGCCCGACTAAGCTGAATCTGGCGAGTCAGGCCGACATTTGGTTGCCGCTGCCGGATGAACAGCAGGCGCGCAGCTATGGCATTCTCTACGCGCTGGATCGGCTGGAAACGGCGCTTAGGTCATTTTAGCGCGTAGATTTCTGACATAGGAATGCTGCGATTATGCAGCATTCCTTGAAGCGGACCGAGTGAGTGCTCCTCACCACTGAATAACATTTATTGATATTCAACTGTCAGCATTGCTGTCGCAGAGAATGATCCCAGGCTAATCCCACCCGTACTGTTTCTCACTAAGACAGCTGTTAAAACAGGTTGGTCAGGATAGGTAAAGTTGAACCAATCATTAACGGGCACCTTAACGCCGTCATATTTGATCTCAATGCCCAGGTTATTCTTGTTGGTACTTAATAGGGTTGAGTTAAATGCAGCCCCCGTACCTGAAAACTGCATTTTTAGCAGTTTTGACACCGTTGCAGGGCATTCAAGTGTGTAGGATAGCGTTCTTTCATAATTTTTCCCGTTAATCGTCGAGGCGAGAATTCCTTTGCCGAAATCGACAGCAATGTCGTTTCCTTTGTTGAGATCACAGGGCGGCGCGAGGACTTTAACTTTAACGGTGGCTCCCACAGAAAAAGCATATACAGACTTAGTCGGAGCCAGACTCATTAAGCATATGGCAGCACAAGTGTATGCAAGTGCAGAGACCTGACTATTCATAGCTTAACCTGAAGTTTATATTGGCGGAGTAATTCCCTGCACTTAATTCTCCTCGGGTACGTTCCGCAGTAATGTAATAAACGATCTGGCTATCATCAGGTTGCAATAACACTGGCTTGCCTCGTTGTCCAATAATAATATTATTGAATGATGCGTCTTTTAAACGTAATCCGATACCCTTAACCCCCTGGGCCTGAAAAAGCTGTGGATTAGCCGCATCCTCTACGCCGGTGAAAGAAAACGACACCGCCGGTTGATGCGCATTCCAGGCGACATTATCTTTCTCCCGTTGAGGGTTTGATGCATTACGCAAACAATCATGTAATGTTAGCGACACAGGAATTAATGGGCCCTGATCACCGACATTATGGAAGTTCGCGGTCGTAATGTTACCTAAATCAATCGACTGATCGGCTGAATGCATATCCAGATAGCATGTACTTTCGGTCAACGTTCCATAAACTCGCAGCACACCAAAGTGGCTCCCAATTGCACCATCTTTAAATACCGCGATGGCCAGTGGTGAAAATAACCAGGCCGCGACGGAAATGCATATGTGCAATGTTATGCATTTTAGAGCGGGTTTCTTCATCATTAATTTTATTCTCTTGTTCAGCGTGCCCGGTTATCCGTTGTGCTGCGGATCCACATGACATTCATTTCCCTTACAGCTAAATATCAGCGAGGGCTGGCCACCGTAATCATTCACGTAAACTAACACCGGGTTCTTGCCCAATGATGATGCACTTCCTCCCAATGGAGCCTGACTGAAAGGAGGGATCATGATAGATTCGAATCCTTTAATAACGTTGCCTTCTTTTTTTGCGCTCGCACCAATCAAGGTAATGTAATAAGGAGTAGGGTTTTTAACTGTATATTTTTCCCCTGATTTTAGTAATGTCATTTTTTCCTGAAAAGGTGTTGCATGCTGAGCAGCCGCTGCTTCGGCCAAATCTGCCGGGCGATAGAAAAATTTGATCCGTGTCTGTAATGCAATCTGCAGGACATTAGGTTTGTCACTTTTAGGGGGGATCTCTCTCAAATTAAAATAAAAGAGCGACTCACGATCGTTAGGAAGGTGTTTAAAGGCCTCAGATGAGGTTAAAGCCTGGATTTTAACCTGGCTTTCTTCTTTCGGTTCGATGCGTTGAATGGGTGGAACGACGATAAAAGGACTGTTATTTTCAAGTTTTTCGTCTTTATCATTCTCAAGCCATCCCTGGGCGAGATAAGGCAGCGATTCATTTTTGTTACTGACCGTTAAGCTGACTGATTTTTCTGAACCCGGATAGATGACTCGCGTTCGGTCAAGAGAGACAGCTGCCACGGCAGATTGGATGCCAGTATTGAGTATTAATGTGATAACGGCTGCTTTTTTCAATGTTATTTTTTTCATGAGAGTTCATCTCTTAATTATTAAATGTAATATTTATAAGTGATTTTTTGATTAAACTTTAATGCAAGGAAGCAGTAAGTTTGTGGTTATTTCATTGGTTAGATTCAGTGGAGGCGTTATCGTGCACTGATCGGCATTGTTCCAGCGCACCGTCATCGCTTCGCCAGGCTGAATACCGCTCAGATAAACATTGCCATCATCATTGATAATGCCGGTTTCCTGATTTTTTAGATTAAATACGCTTGCGCCAAATGGCGGTGCTGAACCATCTTCAAGACGGACCGTAGCGATGGCTTTTCCACCATGGGTGACATTGAACGCGCGGTAGCCAATGGCACCTTCAGTTAAAGTACCTTGTGAAACGGATTTCGTTACCTCAATGTCATCAGCTAATTTATCGAGGTTGATTCGGATGCTATTACGATAATAACTATTGATATCCGTAATAACGGCTTTACCAAAATAGTTGGTATTGATCGAGTGACCGTAGCCAGAAACAGGCACACCTGCAACGCCATCGGTATCAACTAACATGCGTGTTCTACCCGCAACGCTGCTACTGTGAAATGCGCCACCATTTGGAGTGAGGGTTGCACCGCCTTGCAGTGACACACCTAATGCTTGATATTGACTCTCACGGTAACTCACTGACGTGTTTAATTGGGCGAGGCTGCCTTTGTGCGTGTAGTAACCTCCGATATCAGTATCACTGTTAGCCACGCCAGCACTAATCTGATAGGAATCAGCATCACCAATACGATCATAATAACTCACGCTATTGAGGTTATTACCTTTTGAGTAAGAGTTATTGTAACTGGCGGTGCCAGATTGTCCCCATGGTAGTGAAAATGACATATATACGCCTTTGTCATTGTTTTGACCCAATGCGCTTCGATATGCAGTTAATGACAAGCTGACATTTTTAAACTTCATCAAATCCATGTTTTTTGATAATGAGAAGTCATAGCGGTCATTTGCCTGCTGATTCCAATACGTCTGATGGTTGTAATTGAGATAAGTGGCAAGGTTTAGCGATTCGAATTGCTGGTTCAAAGAAACCGTGTACATTTCTTTGCTGCGCCCGTTATCGACATTACCTTTTAAACCATTGAGGTAATCTCCCATCGAACGAAAACCATCATCCGAAAAACGATAGCCAGCGAATGATACCTGGCTACCTGTATCCTCGAATCGTTTGGCATAACTTGCGCGCCAGGCATTGCCTCTCTGCGTGTCACGGTTATGGTCTTTTAAATTTGAGACAGTGACATCTGTGGAAATTGCGCCCAGTGCAAGTAAGTCCCGGCCGACGCCAAGAGACAGGGCATGGTAGTCACCACCGCCCATTCCACCGGTGTACAGGGACCAACCATTACTGATTCCCCATGAAAGTTCGCCCGTCGCGAAGAGTGGCCCTTCAGTGTGATGTGCGAAATTTGAAGGTCTGCCTATTGAGGACTTGTATCTAATCTGTCCTGGGCGGGTCAGGTAAGGGATAGTCGCTGTATTGACCTGAAATTGTTCAATATTGCCATCCTGTTCTTCAATGCGAACATCCAGATTGCCGGAAACGGCGCTATCAAGGTCCTGAATGCGGTACGGGCCTGCCGCTACTTGCACCTCTTTAATGACGCGACCCTGCTGGCTGATGATGACTTTGGCGTTACTTTTCGCCACACCACTGATCTCAGGAGCATAGCCGCGGAGGTTCGGGGGCAGCATGTTGTCATCTGTCGCCAGACTTAAACCCGTGAAACGAAAGCCATCGAAAATCGATGAGTTCAGATAGTCTTCGCCCAGCGTTAATTTGGCACCCAGTCTTTTTATTGCCCTAAACGCATAAAACCGATTCCAGTCCCAGTTCTGCGGAGTTTGTGCGCCGCCACCTGCAGATTGATGGTCATATCGACCCTGCCAATCCGCACGTACGCGCCAGGCACCCAGATTGGCACCGGTCGTGCCATTACCCGATAAATTTGTATGACTTTTACTGCCTACCGCATTTTGCTTAATGGTCTGAAAATTGAGGTTATAGTCAAACAGCGCACCCGCTATGCCTTCTTCCCATCGTGCGGGGGGATCCCATGAAGAACTGCTATATTCCAAAAAAGCTTGAGGAATGTTGATCAGTAACGTTGATCTACCTAAATCAGCTCGCGTTGACATCCCTGCAACACTGTTCAGATTTAAGCATTCCCCGTGATGCCACCATTGAAGCTGCGAGGAGAACTTATCCTTCAAACCCAGAAGAGGAATGAGTTCCTGAGTGATACAGGCTAAGGTTTCATTTTCGTTTTCTTCAGAGGCATAGAAATTGACCACGCGTTCTGGCAGCGTGATTGAATTGATGTTTATTGCGAGAGTATATGCACCAGGTAAAATAAATCCCTTACGTGCAAACTGGCTAATGTCGATATTGCTACGATCTTTAAGATCCAGCACATCAGTATTGAACTGAATGTCTGAGCCAGCGAGCGTGCTTCTCGCTCCCAGGATGCAGGAAAAAAATACTAATATGCTTATTAATGAAATGGCAAATGCATGCCAAAAAAAACGCATCAGCATAATAGTTTTCCTTTTTAATTGTAATCTATTCTAAAACGAAGCGTTAAATGTAGGTCGCCTGAGCGAATGATGTCCTTGTTACCAATCAGGTTTAGCCGATAGTTAAATTGCAGATCACGGTTTACGTTGCTCTGACTTAGATGCTTTCCGGGAAAGGCCAGATTTCCATGATGATCGCTAATCATCATCGCGATGCCTTTTGCAGATCCTGATACTTTGAAATGACCTCCATCTTCTTCACCATCAAACATGAGTTTCATGCTGGTTATTTCAGATTGCTGTGTGTCATTTTCATACAACATGCAACCTAATAAAGCGATTGAGAAGAAGTGGTTTGGCCCACGACCTACTTTTATCATTTCGCTAACAGGATGGTTTCCGATGTTTATCGTCTGGTCGGGCGAATCTAAACTAATACTGCAAGCGGCTCCAACAATGGACCCAGTAATGTGCACTTGTGAGATACTTTCACCCGCGGCAAAGGCACCTTTCGCCAGCATCGATATATGTATGATGGTCAGTAGAATCACGGGTTTAAAACTACCTGAAATCATACGCTTCAAAGATTCGTTCCCAGTTTATCCAGTTGAAAAAACCTGCGACAAAATCGCCGCAGGTTAAGGGGAGAGAAATGGCCGATTAGTTGTAGCTCAGCACAAAGTTCGCAGGCACCTGGAATGTGCCGGGAACGATGGTTGCAGTAGATCCACCACCCTTAACATTGGCGGTGAAGGTCAGGGTATTGCTGCCGTTGAATACTTGCTGGGCGGCAGTTGGGGTATTAATTTTCACTTTCTCACCGTCATTGGTGAACATCTGGATTGATGCACCTCGTGCGGTACCGCCGGTCAAAGCAAGGCTTTCTGGATCATAGGAAGAGGTTGCACCGGTGAAGCGTGCAGTCACTTTGTCATTCGTACCGGCAGTGGCGATAACACAATCTTCCAGTTCGATTTTAAAAATCTGAGGGGTTGAGCTACCCGTGTTGCCACTGTCTGCCAGCAGCACGTTAGAAATAGCACCCAGCGATACAGTTTGATCTAATGATCCTGGAGCAATAGAACACGGAGAATCAATAATTGAACCGGTGAAAGTCACTTTACCTGTGTTTCCTGCAGCGTAGACAGAGGAAGCAGTAAACAGGCTTAATACGGACAGGGCGATAATACACTTTTTCATTTAATATCTTCCATTTTGTTTGCCGATGTTTTTATATTTAAAACATGGTATTCACTGATGCTTCATCAGAGGTGTAAGCGATGCATTACGCCTTTATATTGACGAAGTGTCAGTATTTGCACACTGCTATCAGGTGCTCCTTGAATATGCAGGTTAGAAACTGCACGATTCATTTTCGCTTAGCCTTATGATTCTTTTTATTGGCGTCGTTGGAAGATATTATGAATAGCGAGCAATCTGATGAAAATAAGATTTGTTTTCTGATGGTGTAGTGAATGAATGGGCTATTTGTCAGGGGTGTATTACAAATGAAGTTATAAGAGAATGGAAGGAGAAGGATGTCGATGTTTTAATCTGAATGACCTATTGGTCCAATTGCTGAAAACTATACCATCGCATGATGGCGGTTAATGTGAGCGGCGTCGGAAATATTACGAGAACAGTTAATGATGCTTATTAATAAACCGTGCTTCTCCTGATGAGCTAGCCATGAATAAAGCCGCCCACGCATTATCCGCGCAGGCAGTTTTATTGTTAACGGCTCAGTACCTGTGCACCAGCATTTTTCTCCAGCCGCCAGACATCAAACAAGGACATTAGCACCAGCAAAGCTACACCCGCGAAAGCGATATGAATGTCATTCTGCTTAATGGTTGCATGTTCGTGCCACAGCATGGCTCCGCGTAAGAACAGGGCGGCAAGTGCAATGCCGGCGCTCATGCTGAACTGGAAGAAGATACTAAACACCACAGAGGCGTCACTCATTTTGGCCAGGGGTACATCGGCAAACCCTAAGCTGTTGTAACAACTGAACTGCAGCGAGCGCGACAACCCGCCGATAAACAGAATGGCAGCAATCGCGAAATAGCCAAGTGAAGGGCTAAGCAGCAGGCAACCCAACATTGCGACCAGGCTGATTAAGCCGTTCACCATTAGCACCTGACGAAAGCCAAATCGCTTCATTAGCCAGGTGGTGGCCGGTTTCATCGCCAGATTACCGGCAAATACCCACAGCACCATGGCGCCTGCCTGCGCAGCACTCCAGCCAAAGCCAAGCTGGAATAGCAGAGGAAGCAGAAACGGCACGGCGTTTATCGAAGCACGAAAAAGTGAACCGCCTACAACGGCATTTCGGAAGGTATTAATGGTCATGGCACTGAACGGCAGCAGCGATTGTGGATGGCTGAAGCTATGGCGATAGGCCAGAACGCTACATAACACGCCAAGTAACAGCAATGGAATACCGAGATTAAGGTACATTTGCCCTAGCGCTTCCAAAGAGATAATGAGCGCGGTACAGGCGGTAGCGGTCAGCACAAATCCGCGCACATCAAAGGGACGTGTTTGCTGTGCTTTGAATTGGGGCACCAGATAAACGGTCGCAATAATGGCGATAATGCCGAGTGGGATATTGAGCCAGAAGATCCAGGGCCAATGTCCATAAGTTACTATCAGGCCACCGAGCGGTGGACCGAGTACCGGGGCAATCAATCCTGGCCAGGTAATAAAGGCGATGGTTTTCACCATGTCCTTTTTTTCTGTCACACGCAGCACCACCATGCGTCCTACTGGCACCATCATCGCGCCGCCAATCCCCTGCAAAACGCGGCTTAACGCGAACATTGGCAGGGTATCGCTGAGCCCACACAGTATCGATGCAACAGTAAAAATCAGAATCGCACAGGCAAAAACGTTGCGCGCACCGTAGCGTTCCGCCAGCCAGCCGCTCATGGGAATGCCCACCGCCACTGCTAATAAATAAGCGCTGACGCCGACGTTAAGCGCTACCGGACTGGCAGCGAAATCGCGCGCCATTTGGGGAATAGCGGTGGTGATGACGGTGGCGTCGAGGTTTTCCATAAAGAAGGTGACTGCGACCAGCAGCG
This sequence comes from Pantoea sp. ME81, assembly GCF_903970985.1. Classification (NCBI taxonomy): domain Bacteria; kingdom Pseudomonadati; phylum Pseudomonadota; class Gammaproteobacteria; order Enterobacterales; family Erwiniaceae; genus Pantoea; species Pantoea sp. ME81. The sequence goes on from NZ_CAJCKS010000043.1 coordinate 17,378, forward strand.
CGAGCAGCAAGGTGCGGTTAGCTGGGATGCCATTCTGCGTCATAACGCCATTCCTTTCTCTTCCATGCAAATCAGGATTAGGGAGAGAATAGTTTCGGGCGCAATCGTTTTCTATGCAAGTTTAACGATAAAAACCCGGCAATTGCCGGGCAGTGAGAATAGGGGGCTAGATGCAGTTTTCATAAAAGCGACATTAAGGAAGATTGATCACTATGGTGCCGCTGCCGCTCTTATCTCCGGGTGTTGGATTAGTTGCTTTCAATGTAGAGGCCACCGAGTGAGTGGAAGTACCGCTGGGCAGGTAAATGGAGCCCGAACTACGGCCATCAAAGGTGAGTGTTGAAGTGACTCCGCCACCCAAATTTATAGTGCCACCCAGGCTGGCGATAGTGGCTGATGTGGCGCGGTTGCAGTTCACATTGATGGAAACACTGTCCTGCTTGCCATTGACCTTGTCAGCCTGAAGCGTGCCGTGATCAATGTTCGGTGAGCCTGAGAAAGAACAACTGGTGGGTATAGGCGGGGCCGAGGCCGTGCGGCAAACCGTGCCAGGCTGATTTTGATAGTCAATGCCGGGAAAATATCCGGCGAGTGCACCGTTACCACCAACACACACTGTATAGGGTGCTCGCCCAGAGGAACGATAACTCACATTGCCACTGGCAGGGTGAGTTCTTAAAAATACATTATTTGCCTCTGACCATGTCGCCCTGGTAGAGACGAAAACATATCGTGTTGCCACTATAGCAGTCCCAGTACCGTCACTGTTGTCGGTTACCCAAATGCCAAACCAACAACCCGCACCTCCTGTTCTGCAGACAGGACCCGTGGTGGGATTGCCACCTGATGCACTGTAGCTATAGGTAATGTTTCTACTTAAATCATATTGTGCACTTGTAATACTGATTACTGCATAGGTATTAAATGAAAAGGTGAGAAAGAGTATGGCAAGTAAATAAAATGACTTTTTCATTTTCTTCCTGGATAATTTTTCTGACAAATTGTAAGGAAATCAATATTGGATTTGAATTTTTAAGATATGTTTAATGCTATTCATTTTGATCTCTTTTGGAACAATGAATCTATCAGTCTAAGATTTTGATGAGGTAATAGCTTCCTTTATATTATGTAATCGTCCCCCTACAACTATTTAGAGCTTAGACTGAATCTAAAAGTAAGAGGATAATATCGGCTCTGGCAGGGTACTAACTTTCATTCATTAAAAGAGATCCCGAAGGATCTCCCTATATTCCCATTTCCAACTTTATACCGTCTCAGCCACCTTTGCTTTAGCCTCAATAAACTTCACCACGGCGCGGGTCACATCAGCGGTATTAGCCGTACCCCCGATATCCGGCGTCAAAATCCCTTTCTCACACACGTATTCAATCCCAGCCATGATCAACGCTGCCGCATTATGTTCGCCCAGATGTTCCAGCATCTGCACCGCTGTCCAGAAGGTCGCAATCGGGTTGGCGATGCCTTTGCCGGTAATATCAAATGCTGAGCCATGAATCGGTTCGAACATCGACGGGAAGCGGCGTTCCGGATCGATGTTAGCGGTCGGGGCCACGCCCAGACTGCCCGCCAGTGCACCGGCCAGATCGGAGAGGATGTCGGCATGCAGGTTGGTGGCAACGATGGTATCCAGCGTCTGCGGATGCAGCGTCATGCGGTGCGTCATCGCATCGACCAGCATCTTGTCCCACTGCACATCCGGGAACTCCAGCGCCACTTCGGCGGCAATCTCATCCCACATCACCATGCCGTGACGCTGGGCGTTGGACTTGGTCACCACGGTCAGCAACTTACGTGGACGTGACTGCGCCAGTTTAAAGGCATAACGCATGATGCGGGTGACACCAACGCGCGTGAAGATCGCCACTTCCGTGCCCACTTCTTCCGGCAAGCCACGGTGCGCACGACCGCCGTTGCCAGAGTATTCGCCCTCAGAGTTTTCACGCACGATAACCCAATCGAGATCGCCCGGACCGCGATTGCGCAGCGGCGAGGTCACGCCCGGCAGGATCTTAGTTGGACGCACGTTGGCGTACTGGTCGAAGCCCTGGCAAATCGGCAGACGCAGGCCCCACAGGGTGATGTGGTCTGGCACATCCGGTGCACCTACCGCGCCGAAGTAAATCGCATCGAACTTTTTCAGCGTGTTCAGGCCATCTTCGGGCATCATCACGCCATGTTGTTTGTAGTAATCCGAACCCCAGTCAAAAGTTTCAACATCAAACTTCAGTTGTTCATCGTGACGCGCCACAGCGTGCAACACTTCCACGCCTGCCGAAATCACTTCCGGACCGATACCGTCAGCGGGAATAGCGGCAATTTTGTAATTACGCATGGTTATTTCTCCAGTCAATGAGTATGAGGATGAGGAATCTCTGCCGTTTGCGGCTTATTCGTCCCGGCAGAAAGAATCAGGACCACGAGGGCGGAGAGCGCCAGTAATCCGGCGACAAAGTACAACCCCCAGGTGTAGCTACCGGTTTGCTGACGGATGACACCAATCATCATCGGGCCGACAAAACCGCCGAGGTTGCCGAGGGAGTTTATGGTGGCGATACCCGCTGCCGCTGCCGGGCCACTGAGGAACAGGGTTGGCATGCTCCACAGTGGCGGTTTTGAGGCGCTGATCCCCACGGTCACCAGCGTCAGTGCGACGATCACGGCAAACAGCGTGCTGACGTTACCGGCGTAAATCAGTCCTGCCGTCGCCAGCAAACAGGCACCCATCACATGCCAGCTGCGCTCTTTGGTGCGGTCGGAATGACGTGCCCACAGGATCATGGCGATGACGCCGATCACGGCCGGGAAGGCGTTGAGGAAACCGATCTCCAGCGAGGAAGCGCCAAAGCTGCGAATGATTTGCGGTGACCAAATGCCGAGCGTATACAACCCGGCGGAGGTGCCGAAGTAGACCAGCGCCAGAGCCAGCACACGCTTATCGGCCAGCCCACGCCATGCGCTGCTGTGACTCTGTTTAGCCGCCCGCGCATGCTCTTCAGCCTGCATGGTGTTCTCCAGCCACGCGCGCTCTTCATCAGTCAGCCATTTGGCTTTGGCCGGACGGTCGGTGAGGAAGAACAGCACCACCACGCCGAGCACCAGGGCGGGGATGGCTTCCAGCACAAACATCCACTGCCAGCCTGCGTAGCCCAGGAAGCCATGCATTTCCAGCAAGGCAGCGGAAATCGGCGATCCCAGCGCGGTCGAGAGTGGCGCCGCGGCCATGAAAATGGCCGTGACCTGCGCCCGTTTTGCTGCCGGGAACCAGTAGCTGAGATAGAGGATGATGCCGGGGAAGAAACCGGCTTCTGCCACACCGAGCAGGAATCGCAGGGTGTAGAAACTGGTGGTGCCTTGCACGAAGGCCATGCAGCCGGAGACCAATCCCCAGGTGATCATCACACGGGCAATCCAGATACGCGCACCCACTTTATGCAGAATTAAGTTCGAGGGGACTTCAAATAAAAAATAACCGAGGAAAAAGATCCCGGCGCCCAAACCAAATACCGTGGGCGAGAATCCTAAATCCTGATTCATGGTTAACGCGGCAAAACCAATGTTGACGCGATCGAGAAAAGCGATGAAATAGAGCAGCATGATGAAGGGCACAATGCGTAACGTCACTTTACGCATCACCCTTTTTTCGAGGTGAGAGTTCATATTAAAGTGCTCCAGATTGTGTAGGGTAGTGTTATTTTTTTGTCATCGAGTTCAGTATGCAGTTTTGACTTGGCTAATCATTAATCGTGGATTATATAAAGTATTTGAATAATCTAATGGCGAGGAAAATGTGGATATAAATCAACTGCGTTGTTTTGTGACAGTGGGTAAAGAGCTCCATTTCGGCCGGGCGGCCCAAAGACTGGAAATGATGCCTGCGTCACTTTCTCGCTTCATCCGAATACTCGAAGAGGACCTGGGCGTGCGCTTATTGAACCGATCAACGCGCAATGTTTCATTAACAGCGGAAGGGGCGATATTTTTTGATGAAGCCAGTAAACTTATCGATCAATTTGATGCCCTGGCGTGTAGATTTAAATCAGGATTAAAAGATGAGCGTCGTACATTACGTATTGGCGCAATTGATAGTGCGGCGCGTGGATTAGTGCCCGCCTTGTTAAACTTATTTGTTCCCCTTTATCCCACCAGTGATATTCATATTATTGAAGATAAGACCATTAATCTGATTCCGAAGTTAAAATCAGGCTGGCTGGATATGATTATAATTCGTGCGCCACAGGTGATGGATGCATCATTGGCCATCCGTTTTATCACGCGCGAAAGCTGCGTACTGGCAGTGCCGTTGAATCATCCATTGGCCAGCCGATCGCACGTGGCCGTCGAGGATTTTCAGCATGAAGCGATGATTATTCCCGACCGACGTACCCGACCACACAGTCACGATCTCACCATGAGTTTGTTTAAACTGGCGGGATTAACGCCTCACATCGCGCAGTTTGCTGAAGAGAAGCAGACCATTTTGAGTCTGGTCAGCGCGGGATTAGGCCTGGCGGTGGTGCCAGCCTCTTATCGCACCATGAACAGCGAAAGCGTCAGCTATATTGCACTGGATCTGCCGGAGCAAATAAAGGGCCTGCCGCTGAGTATTGCCTGGCAAAAAGGCAATGAAGATGATTATTTACGTGAGATGCTGCGCCTGTTAAATGACAACAAGCGCGAACTTACGCAAAAACTTTAATTGTGGATTAACTAAACTCCGATTCCGGCGGGCAGTTCTCGCGAATATAAATATTGAACGGCGTATAGCTCCCAGGGGATTTATCGCTTTCCAGCCGATTAAAATGCACCGCAATAATCTCCAGCGCGCGTCGCGCTTCTTCGTGCGGATTCTGATCGATAATCACATCAATCACCCCTTCGCGCAGCATGCGGCGACGTTCAGTGGTGAGTTCATGGGTGATCAACACCATCTGCTGCTCCAGTCCGAGAGATCTTATTGCCTGGGTAATATTGGTGTTGCCCGCTGAAACGTTATAAATGCCACGAATATTCGGATTGTTTTGCAATGCGCGGCGAACCACTTCGCCCGCCCGCGTTTGGTCCTCGCCGCTTTCCAGCGTCTCGCTGATGGCAAACTGCGAGAAGCGTTCTCGCAGCACCGAGCGGAATCCCATCTCTCGCTCCTCGTGCCCGATCATGTGCTGCATCCCCAATACCACCAGCACTTCACCGCCCTGGCTGCCGCAAAATCGGCCCATGAGTTCCCCGGCGGCGCGGCCCATCTGACGGTTGTCCGGCCCTACATAGGCAATGCGCCCGCTGGTTGGGATGTCCGTAACCAGCGTTACCACCGGCGTTTTGGTGGAAATCTGTCGTAGCGCTTCTGCGACATCAGGATCATTAGGGCACACCACAATCATCGCGTCATTCACCGAGGCAATCTGGTGGATCTGTTTGATGGTGCCCTGTGGTTTAGTCAGGTCGAGATAGTGAATAAAGCAGTTGAGGCGCATATCCGACAGGGTGGCGCCGATATCGGCGAAGGCATTACGCAGCCCGCGATAAAACGGATTCTTCGGTGATTGCATCAATACCGCCACGCGCAGCATCGGCAAATAGCCGCGAAACAGCACGCGATCGACGTTGAGCTTGTTGGCCCACTCCAGCACTTTGGCTTCCCTGGCGGGCGAGACGCCGCCACGTCGATTCATCACCCTGTCCACGGTACTCAAACTGACGCCCGCTGCTGCAGCGATCTGATCCAACGTGGTTTTCTTGATATCGCTCACATTAACCGTCCATTTTGATGGGAACCCCTCATTGAGTGAATGTTTACCGCCAATTCAGCATTTGATCAAGATTTCAGCATCAATTAATTTCAAAGGGTGATGTGCGTAGAGTTTATTTAAAGATTCAGTGAATTTTTAAGGCTAATAATCAGCGCAGCAACCTGTATTTATTTAAAGAGTAAAGATAAAAGCGCGTTAATTATTCAGCCAATGCCTCCCTTTTTATTTTAGGAGTAAAACATGACGCAATTAACAGGTATTGCGCTGCTCGGTGCTGGCCGCATGGCGAAAGTCCATGCCAGCGCCATTCGCCAGGCGGGCGGGCAAATTGTGGCAGTGTACGATCCGGTTAGCGCAGCCGCTGACGCGATGGCGGCAGAAACCGGTGCCGCGGTGGCATCCAGTGCTGCTGCGGCTATCAACCATCCTCAGGTGGATGCGATCGTCATCGCCACGTCATCGGATACCCACGTGGAGCTGATCATCGCAGCCTCCCATGCCGGTAAACCGGTGCTGTGTGAAAAGCCGTTAGCCAGCAGCCTGGCGGATGCGCGGCGTTGCATTGAGATCATCGGCAGTGAGGCGGCTCAGCGGGTGTTTCTCGGTTTCAATCGCCGCTTTGACCGTGGGCATGCCTCGGTGCGCCATGCGGTACAGGCCGGTGAGATTGGTCGTCTTGAGCAACTGACCATCACCAGTCGCGATCCCTTCCCGCCACCGCTGGAATACATTCCACGCTCCGGCGGCCTGTTCCGCGACATGATGATCCACGATTTCGATATGGCGCGCGGAATCGTCGGCAAAGAGTTTGTCAGTATCACCGCGCACGGATCGTCGATTATCGATCCCGAAATCGGTCGATTGGGGGATGTGGACACGGCCAGCGTGACGCTACTGGCGGAAGACGGCACGCTCGTCACTATCCTCAACTCCCGTCGCTGCAGCTACGGCTTCGACCAACGCATTGAAGCCTTTGGTTCCTCAGGGATGGTGATGTCCGACAACCCGCGCCAGTCTGGCTTTACCCGCTATTCACCCAACGCGCCGGGCTGCGCCGCACCAATTCTGGAATTCTTTATGGAGCGCTACGGGCCCAGCTATGTGGAAGAGATGCGGCTGTTCCTGGAGTGTGCACAGAGCGGCAAACCGATGCCGGTCAATGCATTGGACGGACTGAGAGCCGCACTGCTGGCGGAAGCCGCCACTGAGTCACTCAGACTAGGCAAAACCCTGCACCTCACTGGATTAGATCAGGAGTTCCATCATGCATAACACTGCGGGCCGACATACGAATACCATTGCCATCGTGACTGGTGGCGCACAGGGCGTGGGTTTTGCCATCGCACGTCAACTGGTACGGGAGGGTTGCACACGATTGATCCTTGCCGGGCGTGATGCAGAGAAGGGCGTGCGTGCCAGTGCCGAACTGGCTGAACTGGGCGCCACCGCGCAGTTTATCGCGCTGGATTTACAGGATGTGGATGCGTGCCTGGCATTAACCGAGCGGGCGGTCGCAGCCTTTGGCGACGTAAACGTGCTGGTCAATGCTGCTGCACTGGGCGCTCGCGGCACGCTGGTGGATACACCCGTTGAACTCTGGGATCAGATGTTCAATACCAACGCGCGTGCGCCTTTCTTTCTGATGCAGGGCTTTGTGCGCCATCGGCTGGCTCAGGGCGTCGGCGGGGCGATCGTCAATATCCTGTCTCAATGCGCGCACTGTGGACAATCTTATCTGGCACCTTATTCCGCCTCCAAAGGTGCACTCGCCACGCTGACTAAAAACGTGGCCAATGCCTATCGCGGCAACCGTATTCGCTGCAATGCCATTTTGCCCGGCTGGATGGACACGCCTGGCGAGGATCTCACCCAACGAAAATATCACGGCGCAACGGATGGCTGGCTGGAACGCGCCGAGGCGTCACAGCCGATGGGACAGCTTTGTAAGCCGCAGCAGTTGGCAGGCCTTGCCAGCTATCTGCTCAGTCAGGAAGCCGGTGTGATGACCGGTGCATTAATCGATTACGACCAGAATGTTGCCGGTGCCTATCCCGAGTAAGGATGCGCCGATTCTGCCCCCTACAGATCAATACAATAAGGTCAGATTATGCAATTGAAAAAACACCTTACCGCGCTGGCACTGCTGTGTGCGCTACCCGTGAGCGTGATGGCGAAAGACCTCAGCATTGGCGTCAGCATGGATCATTTCGATGATAATTTTCAGACCATCCTGCGCCAGGCGATGGCGAGCAAAATGAAACAACTCGGCGATGTAAAAGGGCAGTTTGAGGATGCAAAAGGGGATTCCGCACAGCAGTTGCAGCAGGTGGAATCCTTTATCGGACAGGGGGTTGACGCCATCATTGTCACGCCCACCGATACCCAGGCAATGAAACCGATTATCTCACTGGCACAGCGATCTAACGTGCCGCTGGTGTTCGTTAACCGTCGGCCAGAAACACCGTTGAGTGATCGCATGGCCTATGTTGGATCGGATCCACGTCTGGCCGGAAAAATGCAGATGGAAGCACTGGCGAAGAAGATGGGGGATAAAGGCAATGTGATGATCCTGATGGGCAATCTGTCGGGCGAAGATACCCGCGAACGCACCAAAGGGGTCGAAGAGGTCATTGCGCAGCATCCGGGCATGAAGGTGCTGGATAAGCAATCCGCGCTGTTCTTCCGCAAAGAAGCCAATGATGTCACCACTAACTGGCTTCTCACCGGTCAGGATATCAACGCCATCGTCGCCAACAATGATGAGATGGCGATTGGTGCCATTCTGGCGCTGAAGCAGGCGGGGGCGAAAAATGTGCAGGTGGCGGGCATTGATGGCACGCCAGATGCGCTGCAGTTCATCAAGAGCGGAGAGATGAGCCTGACGGTGTTTCAGGACGCCAAAGGGCAGGGCGATGGCGCAGTGCAATCGGCGGTTGCGCTGGTGAAAGGCGATAAGGTGGCGAAGGATACCTTTATTCCTTATCAACTGATTACCAGAGAGAATTACAGCGATTTTGCGCAGAATAAGGTGCGCTGAATATTAAGGTGCTGCTTCCGGTGCGCATTAATGCGCACCCTGGAATGATCGGTAGCTGCCAATGCGCATCCTGAAATTATGAGTACTATTGATGTGCCCCCTTCACTGTAGAGTCGCCTTTAATGGCGACCAACACGCAGTTTTCCCGTAGTGGCTAATTCGCGTAACTCTCTCTATGATGGATTTTTTCCCGCGTGATTGTCGGGAACGATCAATGACTTAGGGAAGTAACCACGCGATGACTCTATTAAACGACCTCGATCTGCGTCAGCTGGAAGCCTTCTCGGCGGTAATTTCAGCCGGCAGCGTGACGGCGGCCGCCAAAGCACTAAACCGCTCGCAGCCCGCCGTTTCCCGCCTGATTCAGGAGCTGGAGCAGTCGCTGGGTTATCCGCTGTTTATCCGCAACGGCCCGCGTATTCACCCCTCGGAAGAAGCACTGCAGCTGCATCAGTATGTGCAGAAAGCGCTGCTGTCGCTGCAACAGATCCGACTCCGCGCACAAGAGATCGCCCATCAGCAGCATCGTCCGCTCAGTATTGCCGCCACGCCAGCACTGGCCGCCGGGTTATTGCCGCAGGCACTGGCCGCACTCAATCTGCAGAACAAAGTGCAAATTATCAGTGAGTCCGCCGTACAGACGGCACATGCGGTGATTACCGCTGAAGCAGACATCGGTTTGTGCAGCTTGCCGCTGGAGCATCATGCGGTGGAGTTGCACTGGATTGGGCAATCACAGTGCGTAATTGCGCTGCCGGAAGAGGATGAACTGGCGGCACACAGCGCGCTTTCGCTGAGCCAGCTTGCTGGCCGCCGTTTGATTGCACCGTGGAGTCCGCAACGCCTGCGTAGTCGTTACGAAAAGGCGCTGAAGAAAGTCAAAGCGCCGCTGCTGGAAACTATCGAAACCAACTCATCGGCAAATATTCTGGGCTGCGTGCGTGCCGGATTGGGCGTGGCGATCCTCGAACCGGTCACCGGCTGGGGCATGCCGCTGGCCGGTGTGGCGATTCGTCCGATTCAGGAAGACATCCCTTACTTCTTTGGCGTGATCACGCCGCAAGGCCGCCAGATTTCCAGCGCTGCGCAGGCACTGGTGGAAGCGCTGGCAGACGCCGCTACTCAGCTGCTGCCAGGGTTTGAACGTCTGCCTGCCAGTGAACATCCGCGCATCATGCGAGTGATAAACCAGGAGTCATAGCGGGGCAATTGAGTTCATCCAACAGCATTAGCGCTTCAATTAGAGATGAAGCGCATCGCTACGCATCTGAACCGAATGCATTAGGCACGCAATAGCCCTATTACGCTACAGCGGCAGGATAAAGTACCGCGGCTTCCTGACTTATCAGGCGCGATGAATCCCTTCATTTTCAACGCTTATAACTTTTTCGGCATAAGATATAAGAAATCCATTGGTCAAATCCTGAGCGAAAATCTTGACTCACATTTAGGGCAAGAGGATTATGCGAAAACTTAGCTCCTATTATGCGTATTGATGATTGTTAGCTATCTATTATGCGTTTTATAGATAATTAAAAAGGTAGGATCATCGGCGTGTTTTCATCGTTTTCGCTCGCTCTCAACGCGATCGCTGACACCAGGGAAATCTCTCTATGACGTATGCCGCCAAAGGTCTTGCTGCATTAGAAGCTCAGCTTCAGCAGGATCTGGAATTTCTGGAACTGCCCGCCAAATCCTGGGTACCGGAACGCACCTTTCAGAGTGCGCCGGTACGCGATGTGGTGGTGATCGGTGCGGGCATGTGCGGTCTGGCGGCACTCGCCAAATTACAGTTCACCGGCATCAGCAATGTGGTGGCTTATGACGCCGCACCCGCTGGGCTGGAGGGGCCGTGGATCACTTTTGCGCGTATGGAAACCCTGCGCTCACCAAAAACGCTGCACGGCCCGGCTCTCGGCCTCGCGCAACTGACCTTCCGCGCCTGGTTCACGGCGCAGTGGGGCAAAGAGGCGTGGCAGGCGCTGGACAAAATCCCTAAAGCGCAGTGGATGGATTACCTGATTTGGTACCGCAAGGTGCTGAATCTGCCGGTGCACAACAACGTGCGTGTCACCAGCATTGCACAGGCCGGGGATTTGATTGCGCTGGATCTGGAGGGTGCCGAAACCGAGCGTGTTTACACGCGCCGTTTGGTGCTGGCCACCGGACGTTCAGGCCTCGGTGGCTTCGCCGTGCCGGATTTCCTGCAGGGCATTGATCGCCAGTTCTGGGCACACTCCGCTGATGACATCGATTTCACGGCCTTAAAAGGCAAGCGCATTGCGGTGATTGGTGCAGGCGCCTCGTCGATGGATAACGCGGCCACCGCGCTGGAACAGGGCGCTGCTGCCGTCGATCTGCTGATTCGCCGCAAAGAAATGCCGCGCATCAACAAGATGACCGGCATTGGCAGTCAGGGCGTGGTGCACGGCATGCATCAGTTGCCGGATGCGTGGAAATGGAAATTTGTCGATTACACCGCCGCGACGCAAACGCCACCGCCGCGCTCTTCCACTCTGCGCGTATCACGTCATGAGAACGCGCGCTTCTTCCTCGATTGCGGTATTAACGCCGTTAAACAGGAAGAAGACGGCTTGCTGATTGAAACTACCCAGGGCGCGCTGCGCTACGACTTTTTGATCGCCGCTACGGGCTTCACCAATGATTTCCACGGCCGCCCGGAGTTTGCCGCCATTGCGCCGCATATTCGCAGCTGGTCTGACGGCCGCTATCAACCTGAGATGGGCAACCCGCGCCACAGCCTGCTGGAAGCGCCGGATCTCGGCCCTTCATTCGAGTTCCGCGAACTGACGCCTGATGCCTGCCCGATGCTGGCACACATCCACTGCTTCAACGATGCCGCCATGCTGACGCACGGCAAAGTCTCCGGCGACATTCCTGCGGTAAGCGCGGGGGCCGATCGCCTGGTGCGCGGTATTACCGCCTCGCTGTTTGCCGAGGACGTCGAGCAGCACTACGCCAACTTACAAGCTTTTGACACCCCTGAATTACAGGGCGATGAATGGGTGGATTCAACCCCGTTACTAAAACAGGAGAACGCGTTGTGAGCGACGCTATTGATCAAGCAGCCGGATTAACACCAGAAGAGGCGTTGTATCAGACGCGCCGCCTGCGTCCCGAATTTGTTGAGGGCGCGGAAGCGTGCCGTGTGTCAGTACTCGCGCCGGAAGATGATCAGGGTTTACCTGCGGATCTGCGTCTGGCACTGGCGCAGCGTATGGCGGTGTTGAACTACGATGCGCCGCTGCAACGTGATTACCAGGCGCAGCTGGCGGCGTTGAATCCGTCTGAAGCCCTGCTGGCGCTGGCCTCGGGTTGCGCCGTAGCGGAAGAGCCACTGGCCACGATTGCGCGCCATGCTGACATAGTCACGCAGCAGCCCATTCAGGCTACCGAACAGCATATTCGCTTGCTGGAGCAGGCTGGTTTGAGCAACCCACAAATTGTTGCGCTCTCTGAGCTGATCGCCTTTGTTAACTTCCAGACGCGCGTGGCGGCTGGCTTACGTTTGATGAGGTCCGCATGATTCCGTCGGTAAATCTCAAGCCGCTGCACTGGCATCCGTACATCACGCCAGTCGATGTAGAACAGGCGACACCGGCGCAGCTCGATGCGATGAAAGTGACGCCGTCCAACAAGAAGATTTCCGAGTACGTGCGCACGCTGGTGCACGATCCCGAGAGTTACACCGCACGTACCGGGCTGTTCAACGCCATTATGTATGTCGAAGGTGGTCTGGATCGTGCGGATCGTGAGCTGGGCGCATTAGGTGCTTCGATCGTCAATGGCTGCCGCTACTGTGCGGTGGTGCACGCGCGCCGTCATGCGCAGCTGGCAGAAAGTGACGCCGTGGTCAGTGCCATCTATTTTGATAGAGCGGATGTGTTAGGTGAACGCGATGCGGCGATCTACCGCTTTGCCCGCCGTTTATCGGTTACGCCTTCTGAGGCCACACCGGAAGATGTGGCGGCACTGCGTGCCGTCGGCATGAACGATCAGGAGATTATCGATCTGATCCACGCCATCGCCATTTTCGGCTGGGCCAACCGTCTGATGCATGTGCTCGGCCATGCTGACCAGAACAAATAAGGGCTGCACCGGATGTTAGAACTCAACAATATTACGCTCTCGTACGGCAGCAATCCGATCCTCAAAGGGGTTGATCTGTCGGTAAAACGCGGCGATGTGGTGTCGATCATCGGGCCAAGCGGCACCGGGAAAACCACGCTGCTGCGCTGCATTAACTATCTGGCGAAGCCGTCAGCCGGGACCATTCAGCTGGATCAGATCCGCATGGATTATCAGTCACCGGATAAAGCGGCGATCCAGGCGATCCGTCTGCGCACCGCCATGGTGTTCCAGCAATTTAACGTGTTCAAAAACATGACGGTGCTGGAAAACGTGATGGATCCGCTGATCGTCATCCAGCGTAAAACTAAACAGCAAGCGCGCGACATCGCCGTGCAGGAGCTGGAGCGTGTGGGTCTGGGTGCCAGGCTCGATCACTATCCGTCGCAGCTGTCTGGCGGCCAGTTACAGCGTACCGGTATCGCCCGTGCTTTGGCGGTGCGTCCGGATGTGATGCTGTTTGATGAACCGACCTCATCGCTCGATCCTGAGCTGGTGGGTGAAGTGCTGAAAGTGATTAAAGACGTGGCGTCATCCGGCATTACCTCGCTGCTGGTGACGCATGAGATGCAGTTCGCGAAGAGCATTTCGAATCGCATCGTGTTTATGGATCAGGGTGTCGTGGCCGCGCAGGGCAGTCCGACAGAGATGTTTGATAACCCAACCCTGCCGCGCCTTGCACAGTTCCTCAGTTCAGAACGAGCATTCTAATAATTAAAGGAATCAAAGACATGCCTGCAATCAAAACCACATTACGTCGCCTGGCCGCGCCTGGCATCATCGCCCTGGCTCTGATCAGCGGTAACAGCTTTGCTGACGCGGTACGCACCATCAAAATCGCCACCGCTGCGGAATCCAAACCGCTGTCATGGGGCGCGATCGGTCACGAACCTGAGGGTTACGAGCCGGACGTGCTGAAAGCCATCAACGCTAAACTGCCACAGTACAAGTTTGTGATGGAAGGCGCGGCGGATATCGCACAGGAAACGGGCCTGGTGACCGGCAAGTACGACATGGCGACCGGTGGTTACTATAAAGCGCCAGCGCGCAGTAAACAGTTCCTGATTCCGGATGCACCGATCGGTGCCAGCCTGATGAAGATCTACAGCCGCAGCGATAGCAATATCAACGGCATGAAAGATCTGGTCGGCAAGAACATCGTGCCAGTGACCGCAGGCGGCGGCGTGTATAAGTTCGTCACCCAGTGGCAGCAGGACAACCCGAACGACAAGATCACCATCAAAGCGTCCAGCGCCGGTGTGCCTTACCCGGATCGCCTGAAAGAAGTGCAGAACGGGAAATACGATGCGCTGATCCTGCCTTCAAACCTCGGTGAGCAGACGGTGATCGACAACCAGAAGCTGGCGATCAAAGCCAGTGAGCCGGTGGTGATCAACAACACCTATGTGCTGATCCACCGCTCTGCCGAAAACCAGGCCCTGAACGATGACGTGAACAAAGCGCTGAAAGAACTGAAAGACGACGGCACGCTGGATAAGCTGGCGCAGAAGTGGTTTGGCGAAGAAGTCACTAAGTACATGAAGTAATAGATTCACTGCGCCCGGTGCTGAGCCGGGCGCATGCTGTCCTTTTTAGCAGGAGTGTTTCACCGTGAATCTATCCTCCATGATTCCAGAACTGCTGTCGGCGCTGCCACTGACGCTCGGCATCATGTTTGTGGCGATGATTGCCGGGTTCTTTCTGGCGCTGATCGCCACCGTTTTTCGCGTGCGCCGTATTCCCGTGATCAGCCAGCTGGCCGATCTCTATGTTTCCTATGCGCGCAGCGTGCCCGTGGTGCTGCAGCTGTTTGTGGCCTTCTACGGCATGCCGCTGATCACCGATAATTTCGGCTTTGGTGACTTCTTTACCGCCAATGTGGCGGCGATGATCGGCCTGAGCCTGTATCACGGCGGCTATCTGTCGGAAGTGATGCGCCCGGCATACCTTGCGGTGGAACGGGGTCAGCATGATGCCACCGACAGCCTTGGCTACAGCTTCCGCCAGAAAATGCTGCGGGTGATTGGCCCGCAGGCGGTGCACTTTGCGCTGCCGGGTTACGGCAATGCGATTATCTATCTGATTCATAACGTGGCGCTGGTGATGTACATCGGTGCGGCAGATGTGATGGCGACCGCGCACCTGATTATGGAACGCGATTACAACCAGTATCAGTTCGGCACCTATCTGGTGTTGGCCGTACTCTATTCACTGCTGTGCGGTGTGGCGTGGCTGGTTATTCGCTTCTTTGAACAACGTCATGCGAAGTACAGCTCTAAGTCTGCACCGCGCGTGAAGTTCACCACCAGCGTCTGAGTCGGGGAGACAAACCATGTTTGATGCTGAGGTTTTGCTGCCGGACTTCTGGAGCATTCTCGATGCGGTACCGGTGACGCTGCTGATGGCGGTGACGGTGTTTATTTGTTCGACGCTGTTGGGCGGGTTGTTTGCCTTTATCGAACATCGTCGCATTCCAGTACTGCGCCAGCTGGTGATCACCTACAAAATCGCCTTCAAAGGCGTGCCGATGGTGGTGGTGATTTTCCTCGCCTATTACGGCTTGCCACCGGCGCTGCACTTTGTTGCCACGCTGTTTGGCGTCGAGGTGAATGCCCATTCACTGCCGAACTGGGTGATCATCATTGTGGCGCTGAGTGCCTGTGTCGCGGCATTCCAGGCCGAAGTGTGGAAAGGCGCGCTGAACTCGTTCGACAGTGGACAATCCGATGCCGCTTTGTCGCTCGGCTACAGCGGTGGACAGCTGTTCCGTCGGGTGATGTTCCCGCAGATTATCGTGGCGGCAATCCCCGATCTGGCGAATGCGTTTATGGTGATCATGAAAGCCCTGTCGCTGGCGTTTGCGATTGAAGTGGTGGATATCTTTGCCCAGGCGCAGTTGACGGCGGCGCTGAATTTCTACTACCTCGAAGCCTTCCTGATTGCGGTGGTGTTCTACATGGTGATTGCTTATGTGGTCACTAAGATCGCCGACAAGATCGAGGCGGCGCTGCGCGTGCGCACCTAGAGATGGCTAAGTTGTGATGAAACGGCAGCCCAGTGTGGCTGCCGTTTTTTTGGCAAATTTGCGCGATAAATCTTGCTGCTACAGGGCCTGCACGGGTTGGGTAGCGGCGCGATTCATTGCGCTTCACAATGAACACTCCTTGCTATCATTATGCAAGTCACTTGCAAAATGATAGTCACTCTGCAACAGTATGCCGCATCAGATCCTCTGCGGAATACCCACCATGAAAAACGAACCGCTCTATCAAATGGCCTGCCCGATTGCGCGCAGCCTTGGCCGTGTCGGCGATGGCTGGAGCATGCTAATCATGCGCGATGCGCTGGCCGGCTTTACCCGTTTTGACGAATTCCAGAAAAACAGCGGCGTGGCGCCGAATATCCTGTCGCGCCGCCTGAAAGAGCTGGTGGAAGACGGTTTGCTGGAAAAGGTGTGTTACAGCACCACGCCGATGCGCTTCGAATATCACCTTACGCCAGCCGGACGTGATTTGCGTGGCGTTATCCTGGCGCTGGCCGAGTGGGGCAGCACCCACTTCTCGCCGGAAGGAAGGCAGATGCAGCTGGTGGAAACCGCCACCCAGCGTCTTGTGAAACCGCAGCTGGTCGATAGCGAAAACGGCCAACCACTCACCAGCGATAAATACCAAATGGTGCCAGGCCCGGCAGCGGCGCCGATCATGCACTATCGCCATGATTATTTGCAGAAAAAACGTGCGGGTGACGGCACGCTGAAGTTCTCTCCACCTGTTACAGAGAAACAGCCATGACCCGCACGCGTAAAAAACCCGCTCTGCTGCTGGCAGTGGCGATCGGCGGTTTAGCGGCGGCAGGTTATGGCTACTATTGGTGGCACACCGCGCGCTTTATGCCTTCGACCGATGATGCCTATGTCGGGGCAGATATCAGCGCCATCTCCGCCAAAGTGTCCGGTTACATTCACACGCTGGCGGTGCAGGACAACGCACAGGTGAAAAAAGGCGATCTGCTGGTGCAGTTGGATAACCGTGATTATCTGGCGGCGGTGGATCAGGCAACGGGTGAAGTGGCGGCACAGCAAGCCGCGTTAAGCGATATCGCCGCCACGCGCCAGCTGCAACTCGCAACCATCGCTGGCACGCACGCCTCTCTGCTGGCAGCGCAGGCGGTAACACTGAAAACCACCTCAGATCAGCGCCGCTACAGTGCGCTGGCCAGTAGCTCCGCGGTCTCACAGCAGATCCGCGATCATGCTCAGGCCGATTACCATCAGGCGATGGCGGAAGAGAGCAAAAGCCGCGCCGACAAAACCGTTGCCGAGCGCCAGTTGCAGGTGCTGGATGCCCGTGAGCAGCAGGCCAAAGCCGCCTTAACTCAGGCTCAAGCGGGGCTGGCGATGGCGAAGCTCAATCTTGAATACACTGAAATCCGCGCCCCTTTTGATGGCGTGGTGGGCAATCGTCGCGCCTGGTCAGGTTCTTATGTCAGCAGCGGCACGCAGCTACTGTCGCTGGTACCTGCGCAAGGGCTGTGGATCGATGCCAACTTCAAAGAGAGCCAGCTAGCCAATATGAAGCCGGGGCAGGTGGCTCGCATCGTCGCGGACGTGTTACCCGGTCGCACCTTTAATGGCCACGTTGGCAGCCTGTCGCCAGCCACCGGTTCACGCTTCAGCATTCTTCCGGCAGAAAACGCCACTGGCAACTTCACCAAAATTGTCCAGCGCGTGCCGGTGCGCATTGTGCTGGACGGCGACGCGGCGGTGCTGGGTCTGTTACGCCCTGGTCTTTCCGTCACGGTGACGGTGGATGAGAGAAGCGCGCGATGAGCAGCGTGGCTGCACCGCTGATGGCACCGGCGGAGATGCCGGTCAGCAAGAAGGTGTTCGCCTTTGCCACCCTGTGCATCGGCATGTTCATCGCCTTGCTGGATATTCAGATTGTCTCCGCCTCATTGCGGGATATCGGCGGCGGTTTGTCGGCGGGAGATGATGAAACCGTGTGGGTGCAAACCAGCTACCTGATCGCGGAAATCATCATCATCCCGCTTTCCGGTTGGCTGGCGAGCGTGATGTCCACACGCTGGCTGTTTGCCGTCTCCGCCTGCGGATTTACGGTAATGAGTTTACTGTGTGGCTGGGCGTGGAATATTCAGAGCATGATCGCCTTTCGCGCCTTGCAGGGATTGGCGGGCGGCTCGATGATTCCGCTGGTGTTCACCACCGCCTTTGCCTTTTTCCAGGGTAAGCAGCGGGTGATTGCCGCCGCCACCGTGGGGGCACTGGCTTCATTAGCGCCGACGCTAGGGCCCACGGTCGGCGGTTGGATTACCGATAACTTCAGCTGGCATTGGCTGTTTTACATCAACATCATCCCCGGTATCTACATCACCATTGCGGTGCCGCTGCTGGTCAGGATCGACTCGCCGAATCCCGAGTTACTGCGCGGTGCGGATTACTTCAGCATTGTCTTGCTGGCGCTATCATTGGGCTGTCTGGAGTACACCCTGGAAGAGGGGCCGCGCTGGGGTTGGTTTGACGATAGCACCATCACCACCACAGGCTGGATCGCATTGCTTTGTGGCGTGCTGTTTATCTTCCGCACGCTAAACCACGCCAAGCCGATCATGGATCTGCGCGCGTTAAAAGATCCAGGCTTTAGCCTCGGCTGTTATTTCTCGTTTATGGCTGGCGTGGGGATCTTCGCCACCATCTATCTCACGCCGCTGTTTCTCAGCCAGGTGCGCGGCTTTAGTGCGCTGGAGATCGGGTTAGCGATCTTCTCCACCGGCATTTTTCAGATCCTGTCGATCCCGCTTTATGCCTGGCTGGCGAACCGCGTCGATCTGCGCATTTTGCTGGCGTTTGGCCTGATGAGTTTTGGTGTATCGATGTTTTTCTTTGTGCCGATTACCCATGACTGGGGCGCCAAAGAGCTGCTGTTTCCGCAGGCGTTTCGCGGCATGGCGCAGCAGTTTGCGGTGGCGCCCACCGTGACGCTGACGCTCGGCAGCTTGCCACCCGCGCGACTAAAATTAGCCTCAGGACTGTTTAATCTGATGCGTAATCTCGGTGGTGCCATCGGCATTGCGCTGTGCGGCACTGTGCTGAATGACCGCACCAATCTGCACTTCAGCCGCCTGGCCGATCACCTCAACAGCGCCAGTTTGTCGCTCGGCGACTATCTGCAATCGCGCACCGCAGCCCTGATGTTTAACGGACTCAGCCCGGATGCGGCGCACACGGCGGCGCTGCAATCGCTGGCTTCACTCACCCTGCGCGAGGCGCGCACGCAGGCTTTTTCGGACGCATTCTGGCTGATCATGGTCGGATTTTGTATCGCTGCGCTGCTGGTGCCTTTGATGAAAAAGCCCGCAGCTTAGGAGTTATCGATGAAACGTATTGTGATTACAGGTATGGGGATGGTTTCCCCACTCGGTTGCGGCACGGAAGCGGTGTGGCAGTCACTGCTGGCGGGAAAATCGGGGATCAGCGCCTTACCGGACGAGATGGTGCAGGACATCAGCTGCAAAGTGGCGGGTCAAGTGCCCACGCTGGAACAAGATCCACAGCATGGCTTTGATCCCGAGCGCGTGATCGCGCCAAAAGATCGCAAGAAAATGGATCGCTTTATTGAGTTTGCGCTGGTGGCGGCGCATGAAGCGCTGACGCAAGCCAACTGGTTCCCGCAGGATGAGGCAGATCGCCAGCGCACCGCGACGGTGATCGCCACTGGCATTGGTGGTTTCAACGAGATTGCCAACGCGGTTGAAACCACCGCCAATCGCGGCCCGCGCCGCTTATCGCCGTTTACCATTCCCTCCTTCCTTGCCAATCTGGCGGCGGGACATGTGTCGATTGCCCACGGTTTTCGCGGCCCGATTGGCGCCCCTGTCACGGCGTGCGCGGCGGGTGCGCAGGCGATTGGCGATGCGGCACGATTGATCCGCAGCGGCGAGGCGGACATCGCGCTGTGCGGCGGCACCGAGGCGGCGATCCATCGCGTCAGTCTGGCGGGCTTTGATCTCTATGTGATTTTGCAGGGAGAGAATTATCAACATCTGCAGCAAGGCGTTAAAATGTCCGTGCTGCGCAGCGCCATGCTTTGGTCGGTGGTGGTTATCGTCCTGCTTGGATTGATG
>NZ_CAJCKS010000044.1:0-36118 GCF_903970985.1 Pantoea sp. ME81
TCAGAAGTGAAACGCCGTAGCGCCGATGGTAGTGTGGGGCCTCCCCATGCGAGAGTAGGGAACTGCCAGGCATCAAACAAGTGAAGAAACCCTGAACGAAAGTTCAGGGTTTTTTTACGTCTGCAGATCGGCGAAATCAGGGTTGTTTTACGTCTGAAACTGACGCCTGAAGTTTAGCCAGACGATCATAAAACCCCCGGGTTACTGACCTTTTCTCAGCCATTTTTCAATAAAATCAGCAACCTTAACCGGCTGATTAATATCGAGAAGTGGGCGGTCGATCGTTAAGTTCTCATCGCTGGCCAGCGCAACCACGTATTCATCCATTAAATCAGCAAATTCCCCTTTGACACCACGCCGCCACAGCGCGATTTTGGGTACTGGCTCATCTTTAAAGCCCTCAACCAGCACCAGATCCAGCGCGGAACTGTCCATCCGCGCGACCAGTTCCGCCAGATTCAACGTCTGATCAGGGGTTTCACACATCAATGCCCAGCGCTGAGTACTGGCAACAATCACCTGATCGGCACCTGCTTTTCGCAGCAGATAGCTATCTTTTCCCGGCGTATCAATGTCCATTTGATGATGGGTATGTTTGATTAACCCAGAACGAATACCGCGAGCCTTAAGCAGCGGTATCACCTGTTGCAGCAAAGTGGTTTTTCCGGTGCCACTCCACGCAACGATCGCCAGTAAAGGCACGCTCATCACTGCTTTTCCCCATCAACTAAATCGTCGGGCGTATTAATGTTGCGGAAAGCTGCCTCAGAATCCGTGAACGTCACGGCATGCCCACCATGTTCACGCAGAAACTGCATTAAACGCCGCTCACCACGAAGCAGCCAGGCTTCCAGATCGTCGGCCAGTGATCGATTGACCAGTGCCAATGCTGGATGATCACGCTGCGTTGATCGTACCCACACCGCAGGTGCCGCGCCGCGCTGCTGCCATAATCGTGCAACGAAGTCCTCCGGTAACCAGGGCGTATCACAGGCACAAAAGGCGACCCACTCGGTCTTACTGTGCTGCAAGCCACTTAACATGCCTGCCAACGGACCGGGGTAATCTGGCATCGAATCAGTAATGACCTGACAACCGCTAGCCTGATAACGATCAATGTTACGGTTGGCGCTTATCAACACAATATTGACCTGTGGCATCAAACGCTGCAAAACGTGCTGATAAAGCGGTTTGCCCTGCAATTCCAGCAGCCCTTTATCCAGGCCGCCCATACGACTGCCTTGCCCACCTGCGAGGATCACGCCGGTAAATGCGGTCATTTTCGTCTCCTTGATCATACTGGACGATACTTGCATAACGGCAGCCTACCACTGCATAGAGGAATCAATGATGAAATATCACCGACTTAATGAATTGTTCGAACTCCTGCAACCGGCCTGGCAAAAGGAGTCTGACCTTAACCTGCTGGCATTTTTACAGAAACTGGCGCAGGAATCAGGCTTCAGTGGCCCATTAAGTGAATTAACCGATGACATATTGATTTACCATCTCAAAATGCGTGACGCTGACTACGATGCGGAAATTCCCGGACTGAAAAAGGATTATGAAGTGGACTTCAAAACCGCGCTATTACGTGCACGCGGTGTGATTAAGGATGATGAGTAGTGTTATCCTTGCGCATTCCTTGCAACGGTAACACACAGGCAAAATGATGAGCGAAGCCGCCTTTAATTTCCAGACGCTGGACCCCGATGTCATCCTGGATGCACTTTGGGATGCGGGTCTGCGTGTCGAATCCGGCTTAACCGCCCTCAATAGCTACGAAAACCGTGTCTATCAGTTTAGTGATGACGACAAACGTCGTTATGTGGCTAAGTTCTATCGCCCACAACGCTGGAATGCGCAACAAATTCTCGAAGAGCACCAGTTCACGCATGATCTGTTGGCCGATGAAGTGCCTGTTGCAGCACCACTGGCACTGCAGGGCAGTACGCTGAATCGCCATGCTGGTTTTATGTTTGCCGTTTTCCCAAGCCTGGGTGGGCGACAGTATGAAACCGATAATGAAGAACAGATGGAGTGGGTGGGCCGCTTTCTTGGTCGCATCCATCAAACAGGTCGGCAGAGCTTGTTTCAACAGCGTCCAACCTTCGGCCTGGAAGAGTATGTCTTACAACCTCGCCAGGAGCTGGAGCAAAGTACGCTGGTACCGGCTGCCCTGAAGGATGCGCTGCTGAACGCCGTTGATAAACTTATCGGCACCCTACAGCAGCGCTGGCATGATAAATGGCAGCCGCTCAGGCTGCATGGCGACTGCCATCCAGGTAATATCCTGTGGCGCGATGGCCCGATGTTTGTCGATCTTGACGATGCACGCAACGGGCCTGCAGTGCAGGATCTGTGGATGCTGGTAAACGGCGATCGTCAGGAACAGCTGATTCAGTGGGATATTCTGCTGGAAGCTTATAATGAATTCAGTGACTTTGATTTACATGAATTGTCACTGATTGAGCCTTTACGCGCTATGCGCATGGTTTATTATTTGGCCTGGGTGGTACGCCGCTGGCAGGACCCGGCTTTTCCGCGCGCCTTTCCCTGGATGACCGATGAGGATTTCTGGCGCCGACAGATTGCACTATTTATCGAGCAGGAGAGGCTGTTACATCAACCCCCGTTGCAGCTTAGCCCGCAATTTTAATGAAGTACTCAGGAGATTTTTTCACGATGAAAAAGATTATGTTTGCGCTGGTAGGTTTAATGCTGGCATTTGGCGCCTCAGCGGCACAGTTCAATGACGGCAAACAATTCGTCACGCTGCCAAAGCCGGTTGCTGGTGAGCCACAGGTATTGGAGTTCTTCTCCTTCTTCTGCCCGCACTGCTACCAGTTCGAACGCGTCTATCACGTGAGTGATGCCGTGAAAAAGAACCTGCCAGCAGACACTAAAGTGACTAAATATCACGTTGATTTCCTCGGCGGAGACTTCGGTCCTGTTGTGACTCAAGCCTGGGCGGTCGCGATGGCGCTGGGCGTGGAAAGCAAAGTCACTGCACCGATCTTTGACGGTATTCAGAAAACCCAAACCATTACCGATGCGGCGAGCCTGAAAGCCACCTTCATCCAGGCTGCTGGCATCTCATCAGAAGATTATGATGCAGCCTGGAATAGCTTTGCGGTAAAAGCGTTGGTCGCCCAGCAGCAGAAAGCGGCAGCCGATCTTAATCTGCAGGGCGTGCCAGCCATCTTCGTTAACGGCAAATACATGGTGAACAACGGCGGCCTGGACACCAGCTCTATGGACAATTTCGTTGCCGATTACGCCAACGTAGTGAAATTCCTGGTTGAGAAGAAGTAATTAAGCTCGAATAAACGCCGGCGATGTCGGCGTTTTTACTCCCTTTCCCATGACGTAATAATGATATTCCCGTTAACCCTCCGCTTAATATCCACATGGACGATCACCTTTTCAAAAAGGCGCGCTTCATCACGGTAAGTTAATAACAAATTGAAAAACAATAACTTTTATCTGTAAAATGATTGCAATAAGCGTAAATAACAATACGTTATGAATTTTACGCACAAAGTTATCCACAGACCGATCCTTGCGATCCACTCCGCGTAACAACGAAAAAGATCCTGACATCCCTGCTCTGATTCAACATTCCTCTCTGGTTGTGGCATCCTTATAGCCCTCATTATCGCAACGAAGAAAATACGAACCTATGGCGCAAATTGCAGAAAATCCCCTGATTCTGGTAGACGGATCCTCTTATCTCTACCGGGCGTATCATGCCTTTCCGCCGCTGACCAACAGTGCAGGCGAGCCCACGGGCGCGATGTACGGTGTGCTCAACATGCTGAAAAGTTTGCTGATGCAGTATCAGCCGAGCCATGTGGCCGTGGTCTTCGATGCGAAAGGCAAAACTTTCCGCGATGAATTATTCGAGCACTACAAATCGCATCGTCCGCCAATGCCCGACGATCTGCGTGCACAGATCGAGCCGCTGCACGAGATGGTCAAAGCGATGGGATTACCGCTGCTGGCGGTGACCGGCGTTGAGGCTGATGACGTGATTGGTACTCTGGCACTGGAAGCAGAAAAGCAGGGCCGTGCAGTGCTGATCAGTACCGGTGATAAGGACATGGCGCAGCTGGTCACGCCGGGCATTACGTTGATCAATACCATGACCAACACCGTGTTGGGCCCGGAAGAGGTTGAGCAAAAATACGGTGTGCCGCCTTCATTGATTATCGATTTCCTTGCCATGATGGGTGACAGCTCGGATAACATTCCGGGTGTGCCTGGCGTGGGTGAGAAAACGGCACAGGCGCTGCTGCAGGGCCTGGGCGGTATGCAGTCGATTTACGACAACCTGGATAAAGTGGCGGATCTCTCGTTCCGTGGCGCGAAGACCATGGCAGCGAAGCTGGAGCAGAATCGCGAAGTTGCATTCCTGTCCTATCAGCTGGCGACCATCAAAACGGATGTAGAACTGGAACTGGGTTGTGAGCAACTCACCGTTAACGAACCGGACGTTGAAAAGCTGCAAAATCTTTTCGGCCGCTATGAATTCAAACGCTGGATCACCGATTTACAGGACGGCACCTGGTTGCAGGGCAAAAAGAGCAATGTGCAGGCGCAGAAATCGCTGGCGACTGAACCTGTGGCTGCGGTGGCGGAAACCGCTAGCGTGCTGTCATCTGACGGCTACGTCACCATTTTGGATGAGGCAACCTTCGACGAGTGGCTGCAAAAACTGAAAAAAGCAGAACTCTTTGCCTTCGATCTGGAAACCGATTCTCTGGATAGCTGGAGTGCCAACATTGTCGGCCTCTCCTTTGCGGTTGCGCCCGGTGAAGCCGCTTATCTTCCGGTGGCCCATGACTATCTTGATGCGCCAGAACAACTCGACCGCAGCGACGTGTTGAAAAAGCTAAAACCGCTACTGGAAGACGCTAAATCTGCAAAAGTCGGTCAGAACCTCAAATACGATCGTGGCGTGCTGAAGAACTACGATATTGAGCTGAACGGCATTAAATTCGACACCATGCTGGAATCTTATTGCCTGAGCAGCGTCGGCGGCAAACATGATATGGATAGCCTGGCTTCGCGCTGGCTGAACCATAAAACCGTCACCTTCGAAGAGATTGCCGGTAAAGGAAAAAATCAGCTGACCTTCAACCAGATTGCTATCGAGCAGGCCGCTCATTACGCTGCAGAAGACGCAGATGTCACGCTGCAGTTGCATCTGCAGATGTGGCCGAAGCTGGAGCAGGAAGCGGGTCCGAAACAGGTCTTCACCGATATCGAGATGCCGCTGGTGACCGTGATTTCACGCATTGAACGCAACGGCGTATTGATCGATCAAAACATCCTGGCCAAACATTCGCAGGAGCTGACCGCACGTCTGGCGGAACTGGAGTTGAAAGCGCACGAACTGGCAGGCGAGCCGTTTAATCTCTCCTCCACCAAACAGCTGCAAACCATTCTGTTTGAAAAGCAGGGCATCAAGCCCACTAAGAAAACGCCGGGTGGCGCACCGTCAACCAGCGAAGAAGTGCTGGCTGAACTGGCGCTGGACTATCCGCTGCCCAAAGTGATTCTGGAGCATCGTGGCCTGTCTAAGCTGAAGTCGACTTATACCGACAAATTGCCTTTGATGATCAATCCGGTTACCGGCCGCGTGCATACTTCTTATCATCAGGCGGTCACGGCCACCGGACGTCTCTCATCTACCGATCCCAACCTGCAAAATATCCCAGTGCGCAACGATGAAGGCCGTCGTATTCGTCAGGCTTTTATCGCAGGTAAAGATAATCGCATCGTCGCGGCTGACTACTCGCAAATTGAACTGCGCATCATGGCGCATCTGTCGCAGGATAAAGGCCTGCTGGATGCGTTTGCGCAGGGTGAAGACATTCACCGCGCGACAGCGTCAGAAGTCTTTGGTGTTGCGCTGAGCAAGGTTTCAGGTGAGCAACGCCGCAGTGCCAAGGCAATTAACTTTGGCCTGATTTATGGCATGAGCGCCTTCGGTCTGTCGCGCCAGTTGAATATCGGTGCTGGCGAAGCGAAAAAGTATATGGATCTCTACTTTGAGCGTTATCCGGGCGTACTGCGTTACATGGAAGAGACTCGCACCCAGGCGGCCGAGAAGGGCTACGTGGAGACACTGAATGGTCGCCGCCTGTGGCTTCCGGACATCAGCTCCAGCAACGCCATTCGTCGTAAGGCGGCAGAGCGCGCGGCGATTAACGCCCCGATGCAGGGCACCGCAGCGGACATTATCAAACGCGCGATGATCGCTGTAGATGGCTGGTTACTGCAACAGCAGGATGACGCTGTGAAGATGATCATGCAGGTACACGATGAACTGGTGTTTGAAATCCACAAAGACGCGGTAGAGAGTGCGAGTGCGACGATCCGCCAACTGATGGAGAGCAGCATGAAACTTGATGTACCGCTGCAGGTTGAAGTGGGAACGGGCGATAACTGGGACCAGGCGCACTAAGGAACGTTGTCGGCGGTATATCTATGCCGCTGACATCGTCATAAGAAAAAAGTTTACTTAATCGGTTCAGCAACGATGTAAAGCCGCTTGTTAAATGCGCATTTTGTAACTGCCTATCGGCTAAGCATTTTTTTAGTAATTAAACTACACGCCTTAAGCCAAAGTGTGACGGACCCGGTAAAAAAGATGTGGAATCCTGAAACTTAACAACAAAAAACCCTTTGTTGGTCAGGAAAAATCAGGTAAAGTTCATCGCGTAGGGTACAGAGGTAAGATGTTCTATCTTTCAGACCTTTTACTTCACGTAATCGGATTTGGCTGAATATTTAGCCGCCCCAGTCATTTATGACTGGGGCGTTTTTTATTGGGCTTTTTCTGAAAAGCGGGTCGTAAACCCGCGCTTCACATTACGCAGAAGGGGCTTCTTCATCTTCCTGCGCCGGTTCCAGTTCACTGAACCAGCTATCCAGTTTCTGGCGAACGATATCAACGCCGATCTTCTTGAGTGACGAGAACATCTCTACCTGCACATCACCCATAAAACTTAATGCTGCCTCACGCACCAGTTTGAGCTGCGCTTTACGTGCACCTGATGCCAGCTTATCTGCTTTGGTTAACAGCACCAGTACAGGGATGCCGCTCTGGACTGCCCATTCAATCATATTCTGATCGAGGTCTTTCAGCGGATGGCGAATATCCATCAGCACCACCAGGCCTTTCAGTGCCTGGCGCTTCTGCAAATATTCAGACAGCGCACGCTGCCATTTACGTTTCATCTCTTCCGGGACTTCGGCGTAGCCATAACCCGGCAAGTCGACCAGGGTTTTCCCCTCGACGACCTGGAACAGGTTGATGAGCTGAGTACGACCTGGCGTTTTACTGGTACGCGCCAGGCTTTTCTGGTTGGTGATGGTATTCAGCGCGCTGGATTTGCCTGCGTTAGAGCGTCCGGCAAACGCGACCTCAATGCCCACATCTGCCGGTAAATGGCGAATATCCGGGGCGCTGAGCACGAAGTGGGTCATGTGATAATTCAAAGCAGACAAAGTAAAGCTCCAGCAAAGTGATTCGTTCAATTGGGCTGATTATACCTGTTATGGCGCAAAAGTGCCCGATAGCGTCTTAACGCGTCATTTTGTAAGAGATCGACGATAATTACTGCCAGTCATTACCGATTAATAGAATGTTCATATGTTGGATAGCGTAATATTTTCAATAAGATAAATAGATATTGAAAATTACCGCTCTAAATTAAAGACATGTCTCACTTGTTCATTTTACTGATTGGTCTACATTTGGTGTCAGTGCACGGCAGCACCCATCAGGATGATGCGCTCAGGAGTGTCGGGGATGACCAGGAGCATGGCAGGATGTGATTCAGGTATGAGTCGGACAAGGAAAAGGATTACTCGCAGGAGCGATGAGGCGAAGGAGCAACCGGGACGTTGAGAGCTGTAAAGGATTTATACCGTTATTCCTTCAGTAGAAGGTGCGAAATAAGGCGATAGCATAGGCTATCGCCTTTTTTCTTTGTCATCTTTCTGCTAGATTTCGCCGCAATTCTATACTGAAGAAAAATCGCCGAGACCGGACACCATGAAGCAACCTGCACCAGCCCAGCGTGGCAAACCTGCTGCTAAAGCCAAACGCAAATCGCGTGAAGAATTGAACCAGGAAGCACGCGATCGTAAACGCGATAAAAAGCACAGAGGCCATAAAGCGGGCAGCCGTGCTAACCCGGAAACCAAAGGCGCTGGCAAAGGCCAGGGTCAGAAAAATGCCGATCCACGTACTGGCAGTAAAAAACCGGTTGCGCTGGTGGCCGATGGTAAAACCGTACCGGAGAAAAAGCCGGTAGCGAAAGCCAGGCCGAAAGCGGAGAAGGTTCGTCTGACACCGGAAGAAGAGCTGGCGAAGCTGGAAAATGATGAACGCCTCGACACCTTACTGGACCGTCTGGAAAGTGGTGAGACACTCAGCGCTGAAGATCAGGCATGGCTCGATCAGACGCTGGATCGCATTGACGAACTGATGGAAACCCTCGGTATCGCGTTGGATGACGGTGCTGAAGATGAACAAGCCGAAGTCGATATGATGCGCTTGTTAAAAGGCAACTAAGTCATTTTTGATCGGCATGCGCTTTTGCGCATGCCGCGCTAAACAGGTATTCGCTGATGCTTTGGCCTGGATCAATTTTAGCGCTGCTGCTGACATGTTATCTCCTGTGGTTATTGTTTAAACTTCGTCGCCTGTCGCGTCTGAAGTCGCGTTTACGCCGGCGTACGGCTCACCGCTATCTCTCCTCTTCTGCAACGCGACCCTCCCTCAAACGACGTCACCGTAAGGAGTGAGCATGTCATCGCAGCAGATTGAATGGGACCAGCGGCTGATTGAAAAATACAATTACGCGGGTCCGCGTTACACCTCATACCCCACTGCGCTGGAGTTCAATGAGAACTTTGGCGAGGCAAGCTTCCAGTTTGCGGTTGAACGCTATCCTCAACGTTCTCTGTCGCTGTATGTCCATATTCCGTTCTGTCATCGCCTTTGCTACTTCTGCGGCTGTAATAAGATTGTGACGCGCCAGCTGCACAAGGCCGATCGCTATCTGGATGTGCTGGAGCAGGAAATCCGCCAGCGTGCGCCGCTGTTTGCCGGACGCCGCGTCACGCAATTGCACTGGGGCGGTGGTACGCCAACCTTTCTCAACCAAGCTCAGGTCAGCCGGCTGGTGGCGCTGCTGCGTGGCCATTTTGAGATTGCTGATGACGTTGAGATGTCGATCGAAGTCGATCCACGCGAAATTGAGATGGCGATGATCGATCATCTGCGTGCTGAAGGTTTTAATCGCCTGAGTATGGGTGTGCAGGACTTCAATAAGGCGGTGCAGGAGCGTGTCAATCGCGTGCAGGATGAAGAGACTATCTTCGGGCTGGTCGAGCGAGCGCGTGCGCGAGGATTCCGCTCAGTCAGCCTGGATCTGATTTACGGCCTGCCGCTCCAGACGCCCGAAAGCTTTGCCTTCACCTTACAGCGAGTCATCGCGCTTAATCCCGATCGTCTCAGCGTATTCAATTACGCGCACATGCCGACGCTGTTTGCTGCACAACGCAAAATCAAAGATGAAGAGCTGCCCGGTGCGGAACAGAAGCTGCAAATCCTGCAGCAAACCATTGGAACCTTAACCAATGCAGGCTATCAGTTCATCGGGATGGATCACTTTGCCAAACCGGATGATGAGCTGGCCATTGCGCAACGTGCGGGTGAACTGCACCGCAATTTTCAGGGGTACACCACGCAAGGCGAGACTGAGCTGGTGGGATTTGGCGTCTCAGCGATCAGTATGCTGGGAGACAGTTATGCTCAGAACCAAAAAGAATTGAAAGAATACTATGCCAGCGTGGAGCAGAGCGGGAACGCGCTATGGCGTGGTTTGACACTAAGCGACGATGACTGTCTGCGCCGTGATGTCATCAAAACGCTGATTTGTCATTTCTCATTAGATTTCGCGGCGATTGAAGCGCAGTGGCCGATCACCTTCGAAACCTATTTTGCGGAAGATTTAGCGTTACTGGCGCCTTTGATGGCGGATGGTTTGCTGGAACGGCGTGGGCGTAGTCTGCATGTCACAGGAATTGGGCGTTTACTGATTCGTAACATCTGCATGTGCTTCGATCGTTATCTGCGCCAAAAGGCTCGCATGCAGCAATTCTCGCGGGTGATATAAAAATCAGGGGAGCATCGCGCTCCCCTGATTCTCACTTATTCCATTCCGAGCTCTTTCAGTTTACGCGTCAGGGTATTACGACCCCAACCCAACAAACGTGCGGCTTCCTGCTTGTGTCCCTGAGTGTGACGCAGGGCGGTGGTGAGCAGCGTGCGCTCCATCTCCGGCTGCGCTTCAGAGAGCAGGTTTTGATGACCGGAACGCAGCGCGCGGTCCGCCCATTGTGCCAGCAAGGTGGCCCAGCTATCCGGCAGAGACTGCACTGGATTGTCCGGCGTGCTCGACTCAAACAGTTCCGGCGGCAGATCCTGAATCAGTACTTCCTGGCCTGCAGCCATCACGGTTAACCAGCGGCAGGTATTTTCCAGCTGGCGTACGTTACCGGACCAATGCAGGCGCGTCAGCGCGGTTTCGGTTTCCGGATGCAGAATCTTCGCTTCGACGCCCAACTCACGCGCGGCGACTTGCAGGAAGTAGCGCGCCAGACGTGGGATATCTTCACGACGCTCACGCAGCGGCGGTAAGTGCACGCGAATCACGTTCAGGCGATGGAACAGATCCTCACGGAACTTGCCTTCCTGCACGCGCAACTCAAGGTTTTGGTGGGTTGCCGCGATAATACGCACATCCACTTTCACCGGTGCGTAGCCGCCCACGCGATAGAACTGGCCATCGGCCAACACGCGCAGCAAGCGGGTTTGCACGTCGAGCGGCATATCACCTATTTCATCAAGAAACAGCGTGCCCCCATCGGCCTGTTCAAAACGGCCCTGACGGATCTGATTCGCCCCGGTAAAGGCCCCTTTCTCATGCCCGAACAATTCGGATTCGATCAGGTCTTTTGGGATTGCCGCCATATTCAGCGCGATAAACGGTGATTTGGCACGCGGGCTGTGACGATGCAGCGCATGCGCCACCAGTTCTTTACCGGTACCGGATTCACCATTAATCAGCACGCTGATGGAAGAGCGCGACAAACGGCCGATGATGCGAAACACATCCTGCATCGCCGGCGCTTCGCCAATGATGTCGGTTGTCGGGCCGCTTACCGGCTGATTACGCGGCTGCTGCTGTTCCTGATAGTGACTGATCGCACGTTCAACCAGCGCGACCGCTTCATCAATATCAAACGGCTTGGGCAGATAATCGAACGCGCCTTGTTGATATGCGCTGACGGCGGCATCAAGATCCGAATGCGCGGTCATTATGATGACCGGTAGCATTGGGTGACGCTGTTTAATTTGTTTCAGCAGCGCCAGTCCATCCATGCCCGGCATGCGAATATCCGATAACAATACATCTGGGGTTTTACTTGAGAGTGCATCCAGCACCTCATTGCCGCTGTCAAATGTCGCGCAGCTCAAACCGGCTCCAGTGAGCGCACGTTCAAGCACCCAGCGGATGGAGCTATCGTCATCGACGATCCAGACTATCCCTCGTTGCATAGAAACCTCACTGGCGAATAGGCAGGTAAACCGAGAATTCGGTATGTCCTGGCCAACTGTTAAATTCTATTTTTCCTGAATGCTGATCGATCAGGCTGCGGGCGATGGAGAGACCTAAACCGGTGCCTCCTTCACGACCACTCACCATCGGATAGAACAGCGTGTCCTGTAGCTGAGCAGGAATGCCAGGGCCATCATCTTCAATATCAATACGTGCCACCAGGCGATAACGGGTGCCGTGCAGCGTCAGCTGAAACGCGGTACGGGTGCGGATCACGATAGTGCCACCTTCGTCACCCAGCGCCTGCAACGCATTACGCACTACGTTGAGTAGCACCTGCTCAATCTGATCGGGATCGTGTGGCAGCTCGGGCAGGCTCGGGTCGTAATCACGCACCAGCGAGACATTGTCCGGCAGCTCCATCGAGACCAGATTCACCACGCGCTCCGCCACCTGATGAATGCTTTGTGTGACGTGCATACCGGGCTGTTGGGGCCCCAGTAAACGATCAACCAGATTACGCAGGCGGTCCGCCTGTTCGATAATAATCCGGGTATATTCATGCAGCGAAGGATCGGGCAGAGCACGCGTTAATAACTGCGCGGCGCCGCGTAAACCTCCGAGCGGGTTTTTAATTTCATGCGCCAGTCCGCGCACTAAATCACGTGCAGCGACCTGCTGAGCATGTTGCAGCTGTTCCTGGCTGAGACGGCGTTGATTATCCATCGGCGCCATTTCCAGCAGGATAAGGCCATCGGGTAGACGCTGCGCGGTCAGCGACATAATGTGCGCGCGGCCATCGACCACTAACGTCACTTCGCTGTCGGTAAAGCCCTGGCCTGCTCCAAGACTCTCGCTCATCACCTCAATATTCAGCGAAAAATAGCCGGTTAATTCCGGTAATGGCGTGCCGAACAATTTGCGTGAGCTTTGCGCCAGTAATTGCTGCGCCGCCGGGTTGGCGTAATGGATAACCAGATCGTTATCGACCAGCAAAATACTGTTGATTAGAGAGTTAAGAATCTGCCCCGCGTCGGGCAGTGTGCCAGTTGCCATACAGCGTTCCTCTGCACTAATTTAGTGCATTATAGCCTTTTGGGACTGAAAACTATCATTTGAACGATGAATTCGCGGTGAAAAAAGCCCATCCGGAGATGGGCTAAAGTTTCCACGGCAACAAAAAAACGTTCAGGTTATTTACGCCGCCAATCAGCGGCGTGAAATGCGCTGAAATTTTTTAAATTAAACGCTGTAGTACAGTTCGAACTCAACTGGGTGCGGAGTCATGCGCACGCGGTCAACTTCTGGCTTACGCAGTTCGATATACGCGTCGATAGCGTCATCAGTGAACACGCCGCCACGGGTCAGGAACTCGCGGTCTTCGTTCAGTGCGTTCAGTGCTTCTTCCAGAGAACCTGCAACTTTTGGAATCTCAGCTTCTTCTTCCGGTGGCAGGTCATACAGGTTTTTGTCCATCGCATCGCCAGGGTGGATCTTGTTGATAACACCATCAAGACCCGCCATCAGCAGCGCGGTGAAGGCCAGGTATGGGTTAGCCGCTGGATCCGGGAAGCGTGCTTCGATACGACGTGCTTTCGGGCTCGCAACCACTGGGATACGAATTGAAGCTGAACGGTTACGTGCTGAGTAAGCCAGCATAACAGGTGCTTCGTAACCCGGGACCAGACGCTTGTAAGAGTTGGTGGTTGGGTTAGCCAGGGCGTTGATCGCTTTAGCGTGCTTGATGATACCGCCGATGTAGAACAGAGCAGTTTCAGACAGGCCGCCGTACTTGTCGCCAGAGAACAGGTTCACGCCGCCTTTTGACAGGGACATGTGGCAGTGCATACCAGAACCGTTATCGCCGAACATTGGCTTAGGCATGAAGGTTGCAGTTTTGCCGTACGCGTGAGCAACGTTGTGCACCACGTATTTGTAGATCTGAATTTCGTCAGCTTTTTTGGTCATGGTGTTGAAGCGGGTAGCCACTTCGTTCTGACCAGCAGTAGCAACTTCGTGGTGGTGAGCTTCAACCACCAGGCCCATCTGCTCCATGGTCAGACACATAGCAGAACGGATGTCCTGAGATGAATCGACTGGTGGAACCGGGAAGTAACCGCCTTTCAGACCTGGACGGTGACCTTTGTTACCGCCTTCGTATTCTTTACCGGTGTTCCATGCCGCTTCGATATCATCGATAGCAACGTGTGAACCTGAAGTAGAAGAACCGAAACGGATGTCATCGAACAGGAAGAACTCTGGCTCTGGTCCAAACAGCACGGTATCCGCGATGCCTGAAGAACGCAGGAACTCTTCTGCACGTTTAGCAATGGAGCGTGGGTCACGGTCGTAGCCCTGCAGCGTGCCTGGCTCGAGGATGTCACAACGGATGATCAGCGTTGGATCTTCGAAGAAAGGATCCATAACTGCAGTGGTCGCATCCGGCATCAGCACCATGTCTGATTCGTTAATGCCTTTCCAGCCACCGATGGATGAGCCATCGAACATTTTGCCTTCTTCGAAGAAGTCAGCGTTAACCTGGTGAGCAGGGATAGTAACGTGCTGTTCTTTACCTTTGGTATCGGTAAAACGCAGGTCAACAAACTTAACTTCGTGCTCGTTCATCATCGAGAGGACGTGTTCAGCGGACATACTTAAACTCTCCTGGAAATGGTCATAATCGTCATGGTGAGAGAACTTCGTTGCCTGGAATGTGTCACGCTTACTGACCACCCCTAACCAAGATCTCGGCAAGCTCTTTTCAACCGTTGTATAACTGTCGTTTTCGCTTGAAAGATATAAAGCGAATTCTGTGCCAACTTTATTACAATGGTAAAAATGGCGCTGTGACGCGCTCTTTCGTGAGTCGGTCACTGCACCAGTATGGATGATGCGCACTAATTTGGTGCTTCATAGATCAATTTTCGCCCCAAAAAGGTGCAAAACCCCATTGCAGTGCAGATTAATGCACCGTTATTGGTGCTAAAAAACAGCACTAAGATAAACTTTAAGGGAATACTGTGATCATGTTCAGTCTTTCGCTTAATCCGTGTACAATACCGCGTTATTTCTATAATGCCTGAGGCAAAGCTGTGATCGAAAATTTGCGTAACATCGCCATCATCGCGCACGTTGACCATGGTAAGACCACCCTGGTTGACAAGCTGTTACAACAGTCCGGTACTTTTGATGCTCGTACCGAAGCGACTGAGCGCGTAATGGACTCCAACGATTTGGAGAAAGAGCGTGGGATTACCATCCTCGCAAAAAACACCGCCATCAAATGGAACGACTACCGTATCAACATCGTTGATACCCCAGGACATGCCGACTTCGGTGGTGAAGTGGAACGTGTTATGTCCATGGTGGATTCGGTGCTGCTGGTTGTAGATGCGATGGATGGCCCTATGCCGCAAACCCGCTTCGTAACCAAAAAAGCCTTTGCTCATGGTTTGAAGCCGATTGTAGTCATCAACAAAGTTGACCGTCCGGGCGCGCGTCCTGATTGGGTTGTTGATCAGGTGTTTGACCTGTTCGTTAACCTCGACGCGACTGACGAGCAGCTGGACTTCCCTATCATTTATGCGTCAGCGCTGAATGGTATCGCCGGTCTGGATCACAATGACATGGCAGACGACATGACCCCGCTGTACCAGGCGATTGTGGATCGTGTTTCTCCACCACAGGTTGAAGTTGAAGCCCCACTGCAGATGCAGATCTCGCAGCTGGACTACAACAACTACCTGGGCGTTATCGGCATTGGCCGCATCAAGCGCGGTAAAATCAAGCCGAACCAGCAAGTCACTATCATTGATAGCGAAGGCAAAACCCGTAACGGTAAAGTCGGTAAAGTACTGGGCCACTTGGGTCTGGAACGTATCGAGAGTGCCGAGGCTGAAGCAGGCGATATCATCGCTGTGACCGGTCTGGGCGAGCTGAACATCTCTGACACCATCTGCGACACGCAGAAGGTTGAAGCGCTGCCAGCCCTGAGCGTTGATGAGCCAACCGTAACCATGTTCTTTAACGTCAACACTTCACCTTTCTGCGGTAAAGAAGGTAAGTATGTGACTTCGCGCCAGATCCTGGAGCGTCTGAACAAAGAGCTGGTGCACAACGTGGCACTGCGTGTTGAAGAAACCGAAGATTCAGACGCATTCCGTGTGTCTGGTCGTGGTGAGCTGCACTTGTCTGTTCTGATCGAGAACATGCGTCGTGAAGGTTTCGAACTGGCGGTATCCCGTCCGAAAGTTATCTTCCGCGAATTCGAAGGCCGTAAACAAGAGCCATTCGAAAACGTGACCCTCGACATCGAAGAAACCCACCAGGGTTCTGTGATGCAGGCGATGGGTGAGCGTAAAGGCGATCTGAAAAATATGGATCCAGATGGCAAAGGCCGTGTACGTCTCGACTACATGATCCCAAGCCGCGGCCTGATCGGCTTCCGTAACGAATTCATGACCATGACTTCAGGTACTGGCCTGCTGTACTCCACCTTCAGCCACTACGACGATGTGCGTCCAGGCGATGTGGGCCAGCGTCAGAACGGTGTACTGATCTCTAACGGCCAGGGTAAAGCAGTCGCATTCGCACTGTTCAGCCTGCAGGATCGCGGTAAGCTGTTCCTGGGTCACGGTGCTGAGGTTTATGAAGGCCAGATCATCGGTATTCACAGCCGTTCTAACGACCTGACAGTTAACTGCCTGACCGGTAAGAAACTGACTAACATGCGTGCGTCAGGTACTGACGAAGCGACCACTCTGGTTCCACCGCAGAAAATGACGCTGGAGCAGGCTATCGAGTTCATCGATGATGACGAACTGGTAGAAGTGACTCCGCAGTCAATCCGTATTCGTAAACGTCACCTGACCGAGAACGACCGTAAGCGTGCGTCTCGCGGCGGTAAAGAGTAAGCGAAACAGTCTGATATTTAAGCCCCGCATCGCGGGGCTTTTTTGTGCCTGCAACCCGCTGCAACGCTCGCTTTGTGAAAGTTGTCCCCGATTCCAGAACGCTTATTTCCCCCTCATCGTACCTGTTCAGTCATGCTTTTTGCCGCTAAAGTGAATGATCCAGGGAATAGAAGGAGAGGCGTCATGCTGTACATCTTTGATTTAGGCAATGTGATTGTTGATATCGATTTTAATCGCGTGCTCGGCGTCTGGAGTGACCTGGGACGTGTGCCGCTGGCGACCTTACAAAGTCGCTTCCAGATGGATGAGGCGTTCGAGAAACACGAACGTGGTGAGATCAGCGATCCCGAGTTTGCGGCGCGTATCTGTGATCAACTGGATATCGCCTTAAGCTATCCGCAATTCACCGCGGGCTGGCAGGCGGTGTTTGTCGGGGTGCGTCCGGAAACGCTGGCGATCATGAACACACTGCGCGCCAACGGTGAGCGCGTGGTAATCCTATCCAACACCAATCAGTTGCACTTTGAGTTCTGGCCAACGCAGTATCCGGAAGTGCAACAGGCCGCCGATCACGTCTATATGTCGCAAGACATAGGCATGCGTAAGCCAGAAGCGCGTATCTATCAATATGTGCTTGAGCACGAAGGCTATACCGCCGATCAAGCGGTGTTCTTTGATGATAATCGCGCCAACATCGATGCTGCGCGCGCTTTAGGGATCGAGAGCGTGCTGGTGGAAGACGCGAAAACCGTGCCGGACTGGTTCGCGAGCCGTCTCTGAGTGGTAACACGTAACCATTTGCGTCACTCGGCACACGCGTTTTTCCTGTGGGTTAAACTGCTCTGGCGCCGTGTTGATGAAGACAACATGACGACGCAGGCCGGGAATCTGGCCTACGTCTCATTGCTGGCTTTGGTGCCGCTGATCGCCGTGGTGTTTGCGCTTTTTGCTGCTTTCCCGATGTTTTCGGAGATCAGCGTCCAGCTTAAGCATTTCATCTTCAGCAACTTTATGCCGGCAGCCGGTGACGTTATCCAGCGCTATCTCGACCAGTTTGTGGCCAACGTCAATAAAATGACAGCGGTGGGGATTGTCGGATTGATCGTGACTGCGCTGTTGCTAATGCACTCGGTAGACAGCGCACTCAACGCGATCTGGCGCAGTACTAAACCACGACCAATGGTTTACTCCTTTGCCGTCTACTGGATGATCCTGACGCTGGGCCCGATACTGGCCGGTGCCAGTCTGGCCATCAGTTCTTACTTATTATCGCTACGCTGGGTCAACGTCACCGGCGTCACCAGCC
This sequence comes from Pantoea sp. ME81, assembly GCF_903970985.1. NCBI lineage: Bacteria > Pseudomonadati > Pseudomonadota > Gammaproteobacteria > Enterobacterales > Erwiniaceae > Pantoea > Pantoea sp. ME81. The sequence goes on from NZ_CAJCKS010000044.1 coordinate 17,865, forward strand.
TTATCGATCAGGTGTTACGCATCTTCCCTCTGGTGCTCGCCATCCTCGCATTCTGGTTGCTCTACAGCATCGTCCCGACGCGCCGTGTGCCAACACGTGATGCGCTAATTGGTGCGATTGTCGCCGGGCTGTTGTTTGAGCTGGGCAAAAAAGGGTTTGCGCTCTATGTTACGATGTTCCCTTCGTATCAATTAATTTACGGCGTACTGGCAGTCATCCCGATTCTGTTTTTATGGGTTTACTGGACCTGGTGTATTGTGTTGTTAGGCGCGGAAATCACCGTCACCCTGGATGACTATCGCCAGCTAAAACAGCAGGAACGCGAAAAAGAACGAGAGGAAACATGATTGCTTTGATTCAGCGCGTCAGTCGCGCCAGCGTCGTGGTTGATGACGCGACGGTGGGCGAGATTGGCGCCGGTTTGCTGGTGTTATTAGGGGTGGAGAAGGGCGATGACGAGCAAAAGGCACAGCGCTTATCTGAACGCGTGCTGGGTTATCGCATCTTCGGTGATGAGAACGACAAAATGAACCTGAACGTACAGCAGGCTGGTGGCAGCGTGCTGGTGGTTTCGCAATTCACACTTGCCGCCGACACCAACAAAGGCATGCGTCCCTCATTCTCGGGTGGTGCCGAACCGGCGGAAGCCGAGCGTCTCTATCACTATTTCAGCGATTGTTGCCGGGCACAGGGTGTGACCACGGCGAACGGTCGTTTTGCTGCCAACATGCAGGTTTCGCTGGTGAATGATGGCCCAGTGACCTTCTGGTTGCAGGTGTGAGGTTTTCAGCCGAGCGGCCAGGGATCAGCCACGCAAGCTCCGAACGAGAGAATCACTTTATGTATCATCTTCGTGTGCCGCAAACGGCGGAAGAACTGGATACCTATTATCAGTTCCGCTGGGAAATGTTACGTAAGCCACTGCGTCAGCCGCAGGGTTCTGAGCGTGATGCCTGGGATGCACTGGCGCATCATCAGATGGTGGTCGATGAGCAGGGCGCTCCTGTTGCGGTTGGCCGTCTCTATATCAATGCGGAAAACGAAGCGGCCATCCGCTTCCTGGCCGTACACCCTTCGGTGCAGGGCAAAGGATTAGGGACGCTGGTGGCGATGACGCTGGAATCCGTTGCGCGTCAGGAGGGGGCGAAGCGCGTGACCTGTAGCGCGCGTGAAGACGCCGTGGAGTTCTTCGCCAAGCTGGGTTATGTCAATCAGGGAGAAATCACCGCGCCACAAACCACGCCGGTGCGCCATTTCCTGATGATCAAACCGGTGGTGACACTGGATGACATTCTGCACCGCGCTGACTGGTGTGGTCAGTTGCAGCAGGCCTGGTACGAGCATATTCCGCTCAGTGAGAAAATGGGCGTGCGCATTCTGCAATATACCGGGCAGAAGTTCGTTACTACCATGCCAGAAACCGGCAACCAGAACCCGCACCACACACTATTCGCTGGTAGTTTGTTCTCACTGGCTACGCTCACAGGCTGGGGGCTGATTTGGCTATTACTGCGCGAGCGGCATCTCGGCGGCACTATCATCCTTGCCGATGCTCATATTCGTTACAGTAAGCCCATTAGTGGGCGTCCGGGTGCGATTGCCGACCTGGGATCACTGAGTGGCGACCTTGACCGTCTGGCGCGTGGTCGTAAAGCACGCGTGCAGATGGAGGTGGAACTGTTTGGTGATGATGAGCTGGGAGCGGTGTTTGAAGGGGTATATATCGTACTGCCAGCCGATGCAGAGGGTGCATTAGAAGAGGGTGGCTCGGGTGCACGCATTAATTAATGCGTGCAGATTACGTTGTAGCCATCTTCAACCTCAATCGGTAGCAGCGCGAAGAATGGCGCATCGGTGAGCGACAGGGTGTCGCTACTGATACGCGGCATTCCTCGCATCGCTACCGTTTGCTGACAATCTATTGAACCTGACCCGCATGCATCGTCTGCTGCACCGATTGTGTATCGGTGGTCACTGACACATTACCCTCAATACTTTGGCGCAATGGCGCGGCAGCACTCAATGAACCTTTCACCTGTAGTAAAAGATTACTGTTGCCGCTAAGAGGCAACGCAGGCCAGCCCCAGTACTGCAACACATTGGCTGGCACCGCCTGACCTTTGAGATTCAGCGTCAATGGACGCTGTGCATCCTGGCCAATACTCGCCGTCCCTTCCAGCAAACCGTTACCGTTGAAGGCGCTCATTTCCGTCACCTGAATCTGCTGATCGTTAGCATTAAAGGCAATGGAGGGATGGCGCAGATCCGTGCGATTAAACGTTGCTTCCGCCGCGTTAAAGCTCGCTTTACCGCCCCAGATTCCCCACTGATGCTGGCGTGCCAGTAGCAGATTATCGGCGTTACCATCCAACGCGGTCATCTGGAATGGGAAAGCAGGGTTGATGTCGATCACCAGATTACGATTGGCCGTAGCGTGTGTCACCAGCACGCTATCCAGCCATGATGGCAATGCTTGCTGCCAGCGGTCGCGCCAGTTCTGCGGTAAGGTATATTCCAGCCCGGCAATGGCTAAATCATTCAGCGTCAGGCGTTTATCGCTGCGCGTCCAGTTGCCGCTGGCACGGATCACGCCATTGGCCCAACGTGAACTGAACTGGGCCAATTCAATGCCCTGCGCCGAGAAGTTGGCATTCACAATCGGATCGTTCAGCTCAAAGCCACCATTAATGAAGTTACCGGCATTCATCGACAGTGAGCCATCATCGCTTTGCCAGTCATCTCCACGCAGCGTGATGTTCTTCAGGGTTAAATCGAGGTCGGTGACAGCCCAATCGGGCCCTTGCAGTCGGGCATCGGTCATATCCAGGCGATTGATGCTCACTGACGGCACGTCGCGCAGAGGATTGAGGAAATCACTCAGATTTTGATGGGTCTGCAGGCGGATATCGTTAAGACGTAGCTGATCAATCTTCCAGTTACCCTGCGCGTCGCGCTCGGCGTTGCCGGTCATCGAACCACGCGCGAGATCGGCCCCAATATTGCTGAATATCATGCGGTGCTGCTTCACACTTCCCTGCAGCAGCACATTGTTGCCCGGAACACCATTCAGCGTCAGCTTGCCTGCGCTCATTTGGAACTGTGCATCGCTGCCCAGCATATCCGTCGGGGTCGGTTTCCACGGGATAATTCCGCCATTAACCCGTTCAGCGATCATCGGCAGCATGCTGTGCGGGCTATCAATGCGCACGTTGTTCAGTTGCAGGCGATTGGCCTGGATAGGCAGCGTGGTATCGGGCGTCTGATTCGCGAGGTTAATCTCGCCATCACGCACGTCGATGCTATCAAAATGCAGCCAGTCACTGAATTGCACCAGCGCCAGTCCAAGATCGACGCGCTTGGCCACCAACACCGCTGGCTGACCATCGTGCCCAAAGCTGAAATCATCCAGCATGATGTGCGAGGGAGAAGAGAAGTTGTGCTCTATCTTGCTGAGGGAAAGATGCCAGGCGGTCTTATCACTTACCCAACGGCTAAACCAACCTGCGCCCCACTGTGTCTGTAGCAAGACATACAGGACAACCAGCCCCAGCAGAATCAGCAGCAGTAAGGTAAGGAAAAACTTGCCTAAAAATTTCATCGCATCCATCCATCCCGATATTTATCCGGTAAGAGGTTGTTATGCCTGAATTACCGTTACAGCTCAACAGCCTGGATGTAAAAGCGGATAAATAACAGGCAGGCCGTAGCCTGCCTTAAGGGTTACTTTTCCTGTGGAAAGACGAGGTTAAGCACGATTGCGGTGATACCACCGGCAGCAATGCCTGAGGAGAGCAGGGTTTTCAGCCAGTCCGGGGCGAATTGCAGAATCAGTGGTTGCTGTGAAACACCCAGGCCAACGGCCAGCGACAGTGCGATGATCATAATGGCGCGACGGTTCAGCGGCTCGCGCGAAACGATGCGTACACCCGATGCCGCAATCGTGCCAAACATCACGATGGTGGCACCACCCAGCACTGGCTCAGGAATGTGCTGCACAAAACCACTCACCGCCGGGAACAGGCCAAGCACGATCAGCATCAGTGCCACGACAAAGCCCACATAACGGCTGGCAACGCCGGTCAATTGGATCACGCCATTGTTCTGCCCAAAGCAGGAGTTCGGAAACGTATTGAACAATGCGGATACAAATGAGTTGAGGCCATTAGCCAGCACGCCGCCTTTTAAGCGCTTCATATACAGTGGGCCGCTCACCGGTTGCTCTGACACATCCGAGGTGGCAGTGATATCGCCGATGGTTTCCAGCGAGGTCACCATAAACACCAGCATCAACGGGATCAGCAGGTTCCAGTCAAAACCGAGACCGTAATAAAGCGGTGTCGGCACCGCCACCAGCGGTTGATCGGTGGGCGCGCTGGTGGCAGGCAGCATATCCAGCGCCCATGCCAACGCATAACCGACCGCCATCGCGATCACCAGTGAAGCCACACGCAGGTAGGGATTGCGCTGACGGTTGAGCAGGATAATCACCACCAATACCGCGCCAGCCAGCAGCAGGTTCTTTGGTGCGCCGAAAGTGTGATCGCTCATCGCCGCGAAGCCACCGCCAATCGAGGTCAGGCCGACCTGAATCAGTGACAGGCCAATAATCATCACCACAATGCCGGAAACCAGCGGGGTAATAATACGACGCGCCAGATGCAGAACGCGTGACAGCACCATTTCGGTACAGGACGCCACCATCAACGTACCGAACAGCGCGGCCATCATGGTCGGGACATCGGCACCGCCATTTTTCAGCGCCATGCCACCCATAATCAGCGGTGTCACAAAGTTAAAGCTGGTGCCCTGAATCGACAGTAAACCAGAACCTACTGGCCCCCAGGTTTTGATTTGCAGGATCGAAGCCACACCCGATGCAAACAGCGACATGCTGATAATGTGCTGCGTATCCTGAGCCGGTAAACCCAGCGCCTGGCAAATCAACAGCGCAGGAGTGATGACCGCGACAAACATCGCCAGCAGATGCTGACAGGCAGCAAACAGCGTTTGTGGCAGCGGTGGACGATCTTCGAGGCGGTAAATCAGTTCACTCTTTGGACGGGCTGACTGATGAGATTCAGCGGTATTGACGGACATGGTGCGCGTTCTCAATGACAACAAAGGGGCGATTTTAAACGGTTGCGTTGTGAAAGCAATCGTTTGCAATGCCCCTTTTCACTTGCATTGATTTAAAGCGTAAACACGGTACGGCTGCGGCTATCATCTTCCTGCCATGCCTGAGCCACTTCACTCAACGGGCGCATCTGGAAAGCGACCGAAAAATCACTCTCCGCCGCGGCGTTCAACATTTCGCTGATGCAGGCGATCAGATCCGCATCGGATACGCTACCCAGACCGCTGCCCATTAATGTCAGACCCGATGAGCGCAACAGCTTGCTGTGCAGAGTGATCTCCTGGCCACTCAGCGAGCCGATTTGCACGAAGCGCACCGATTTCTCTCCACCCGCGACAGCCGCCTGCATGATATCAAGTGCACTCTGGCCCCACAGGTAATCCAGCACGATACCGATGCCTTCTTTCATCAGTGCAGGCAGTGCGCCGGGCAGCTCATCCAGCGTCAGGGTGATGTCCGCGCCCTGGGCACGCAGTTGATCCAGTACTTCACGATTGCGTCCAGTGGCGATGATTTTGCCTGCGCCGAGGTGTCGTGCAATGCGCACCGCTAATCCACCTGAAGTGCCGGTGGCGCCATTGATCAGCACCGTTTCACCCGGCTGCAACTGCGCCCGGCGCGTCAATGCTGCCCAGGAGGACATGCCCGGATTGGCGATGGCGGCTGCCAGCACCGGATCGAGTGAGGCGGGCAGAGGCACAATGGCAGTGGCTGGAACCAGGGTTCTTTCCGCCATGCTGCCCCAGGGCGCATCAAACGCGAGAAAATAGACCGGATCGCCGTTGCTGAGTGTACCGGTGCCGTCAATGCCGGTGATAAAAGGATAATGTGTGGTGGCGCTGTAGTGTTTGCCAGAAGCGCGTGCTTTCGCCAGTTGACTGACGGCAGCCGCTTTAACGCTAACTATCACATGCTGTTCATCGGCTTGTGGTTCGTGAAAATCACCGTAAACCGGCTGTTCGCCCGCTGCGGAAACGATAGCTGCTTTCATGCATTCTCCTTCAGATAATCGGAAGATATGTGTAATATGCACACATTAGTTCTGCCTCGGGATAACGTCAATGAAAAGTGTGCAAAATACACATAATAGTGCAGAGTTCGACGATCTGCATAATGCGCTGCTGATGATTGTGGGTACTTTTAATCGCCCGCAACGTGATGAATTACTAATAAAAGAGTCCAATATTCAACTCGATCGTGCGCTATTTCCGCTGCTGATTCAGATTGGCCGCTTTGGACCGATTGGCGTGGTGGAACTGGCAGAGCGCGCCGGACGCGATTACACCACCGTGAGCCGTCAGGTGGCGAAACTGGAAGAGCTGGAGTTAGCGCAACGACAGAAAAATGCCAAAGACAAACGCGTAAACGAAGCGGTCATTACCGCCACTGGCAAAGCGATGACGGATAAAATCGATGCCGCACGGGCGCAGATTTATCAGCATCTGTTTGAGAACTGGCAGGATAGCGAGCGCACCGAGCTGGCGCGTCTGTTGCAGAAATTTGTCGGGGATTTTATGGCAATCGATCGTAGTGAGTAAGGGAGGGTGTCGTGTTGGCTCTTTAACACGCCGTCTTTTGCCCTTTTTTAAGCGTTGCTGTAGCGCTCGGTCTCTGGCAGCCAGCGTTCAATCAACGCCTGCGCCTGTTCTGGATAGTGCTGGTGGATATGGCGTGCCACGCGTTGCACTTCCGGGATCATGCCCTGATCGCGCAGTAAGTCTGCAACCTTAAACTCCGCATTACCGGTCTGGCGCGTACCAAGTAATTCACCAGGACCGCGAATTTCCAGGTCGTGCTGAGCGATGACGAAGCCATCGTTGCTGTCGCGCAGTACCTGCAAACGCTTCTGCGCGGTTTTGCTGAGCGGCGCTTTGTACAGCAGCACGCAATGCGAGGCGACTGCGCCACGGCCCACGCGACCGCGCAGCTGATGCAGCTGAGCCAGGCCCAAACGTTCCGGGTTTTCGATGATCATCAGGCTGGCGTTGGGCACGTCTACCCCGACTTCAATCACCGTTGTCGCGACCAGTAACTGAATCTCGTTGGCTTTGAAGGCCGCCATGACCGCCTGTTTTTCTGCCGGTTTCATGCGGCCGTGCACCAGCCCAACCTGCAAGCCAGGCAGCGCGAGTTTCAACTCTTCCCAGGTGGCTTCCGCCGCTTGTGCTTCCAGTACATCTGACTCTTCAATCAGCGTACAGACCCAGTAAGCCTGGCGACCTTCATGGCAGGCGTTTTTCACACGCTCAATAATATCGCCGCGGCGACTGTCAGGAATGGCCACTGTGGTGACCGGTGTGCGGCCAGGCGGTAATTCGTCGATGGTGGAGGTGTCGAGATCGGCATAGGCGGTCATCGCCAGGGTACGCGGAATCGGCGTGGCGGTCATAATCAGCTGATGCGGATGGAAACCCTGCTCTTCACCTTTTTCCCATAGCGCAAGACGTTGATGCACGCCGAAGCGATGTTGCTCATCAATGATCACCAGCGCCATGCCGTTGAATTTGACCTGCTCCTGGAACAGCGCATGCGTGCCGACCACCATCGCTACCTGTCCGCTGGCAATCGCTTCCTGCTGGGCTTCACGTGCTTTGCCTTTTTGCTTGCCAGCCAGCCAACCCACTTCAATGCTCAGCGGCGCAAACCACTGGCGGAAATTGTTGGCATGCTGCTCGGCCAGCAGCTCGGTCGGCGCCATCAGCGCCACCTGTTTGCCATGCGCAATGACATTCAGCGCCGCCAGCGCCGCGACCAGCGTTTTGCCCGATCCCACATCGCCCTGCACCAGACGCATCATTGGGAAGTCGTTGGCTAAATCGCGCTCGATCTCCTCAACCACGCGTTTTTGCGCGCCGGTGGGTGAGAAGGGCAGCGCGGCCAGCAATTGATTCACCAGATTATGCTTAGCAGGCATCGGCAACGCATGATGACGTTGAGCGCCGGCACGAACCGCCAGCATGCTGAGGTTGTGAGCCAGCAGCTCTTCAAGGATTAAGCGCTTTTGTGCGGGATGGCGACCGGTTTCCAGCTCGCTCAGACGTAAATCGGGCGGCGGACGATGCAGCGTGCGCAGGGCATCCGGCAAACTCATCAAGCCACCGCTCAGTTCTGACGGCAGCAACTCGGCAATCGGGCAGCTTTCCAGCAACGTCAGCGCTTGATCGGTGAGATTGCGCAGCGTGGCCTGACGAATGCCTTCAGTGGTGGGATAGACCGGTGTCAGGGTTTCCTGTAGCTCGACGCCGCCCTGTTCGCCCTGCACGCGATACTCGGGATGAATAATTTCAGCACCGCGCTGACCACGTTTGATTTCGCCATAAGCGGTGACGCGGCGGCCTGGCGCCAGACTGTTTTTCATCCCGGCATTGAAATTGAAGAAGCGCATGGTCAGCACGCCGCTGCCATCACTGATCTGGCACACCAGCATACGGCGGCGGCCAAAGGTTATCTCACTGTGCAGCACTTCACCTTCCACCGTGGACCAGACGCCCGGCAGCAGGTCATTAATCTTGTAGAGTTGGGTGCGATCTTCGTAGCGCAGCGGCAGATGCAGCAGCAAATCCTGAATAGTAAACAGGCTGAGTTTAGCCAGTTTTCCCGCCTGACTGGCGCCGACGCCGGTCAGGGTACTGAGCGGTATGGCATCCAGCAGACGGCCTTTCATTTTTTACCTGTGGATTGCATGGTGGCCCACCAGTCGGCATCGGCTTCCACCTCGCCCTGAGCGTTGATATGCGGATAAGGCAGACCTTTTTGCTTCGCCACGCGTGCAAGCACCGGATAACCACCTTCAAACAGCAAACGCTGCTGTTCATCGGCATCAAGCAGGCTGTGCTGACGTTTGTACATGCCGGCGTTCTGCCGTTGACGCTGCGCTTCATATAGAATCAGCGCGGAGGCGACGGACACGTTGAGCGACTGCACCATGCCCACCATCGGCACGATGATGTCTTGATCGGCGAGCGCCAGCGCTTCAGCGGTGATGCCGGTTTTTTCCTGCCCCATAAGAATGCAGGTCGGTTTGGTGTAATCGATCTCGCGAAAATCCACTGCATTGGCCGACAGATTGGTCGCCAGCACCTGCATCCCCTGATCTTTCAAGTGACGCACGGCTTCTGCGATATGACGATGCGTCTGCACTTTCACCCAACTGTTGCTGCCCGCTGAAGCAGACACCATGGTGCGCATGCGCACGCTAGGCCAGACGGCGTGCACTTCATGGATGCCGACCGCGTCAGCAGTACGAATCACCGCCGAGACATTATGCGGCTTATGGACCTGCTCCATGCAGACGGTAAGGTCGTGCTGGCGCATGGCCAGCATTTCCTGGATACGAGCAAAACGTTGAGCGTTCATGCATTAATTACGGTTACGGTGAACTTTAATCACATCTGGCATCACGCGGATTTTACGCATAATGTTGGCCAGATGGACGCGATCGTTCGCGGTGAGGCGGATAAAGGCGCTGTAAACACGGCCGTCGCGCTCTTCCGTGTTAAGACTTTGGATGTTGGATCCCGCTGTGTTGATAGCTGCCGTCAGGTTCGCCAGTGCGCCCTGATGGTTGAACATATCCACCTTAATTTCCGCAACGAACTCCTGATCGATAACTTTATCCCACTCAACCGGCATAAACTTCTCGGGCTCTTTCTGATAGCCACGGATGTTACGACAGGATTCGTGGTGCACCACCAGACCTTTGCCCGGGCTGACGTGCGCAACAATCGGATCGCCAGGAATCGGACGACAGCACTTGGCAAAGGTAATCAATACGCCATCAGCACCTTTGATCGGCAGCTTTTTGCGTTTGCTGTTGCTTTGCGGCTGCTCAGCGCCCGACTGCAGCAGGTTTTTCGCCACGACCACGCTCATGGCGTTGCCGAGGCCGATCTCCGCCAGCAAATCGTCAATGCTGGTCAGCTTCATGCGCTCCAGCTCGTGCTGAATATTTTCCGGCGGGATCTCTGCCAGCTTCTTGCTGCCGCCGAGCGCATGGCTCAACAGACGACGGCCAAGGTTGACGGAGTCTTCGCGTTTCAGGTTTTTTAGTAGCTGACGAATTTTGGCGCGTGCTTTCGAGCTCACCACAAAGTTGAGCCATGCCGCGTTAGGACGGGCACCTGGCGCAGTGATGATTTCAATGGTTTGGCCGCTGGTTAGCGATTGCGACAGCGGATAAGGCTGGCGATCGACGCGGGCGCCCACACAGGCATGGCCAATATCGGTGTGCACGGCGTAAGCGAAGTCTACCGGCGTGGCGCCAGCAGGCAGTTCGACGATGCGCCCTTCCGGCGTGAAGACGTAGATCTCATCCGGGAAGAGATCGGATTTCACGCTCTCGATAAATTCAAACGAGCTACCGGCGCTTTGTTGCAGCTCCAGCAGGCTTTGCAGCCAGCGCTGGGCGCGAATCTGTGCGGTCGTGCCGCTTTCACCGGCCTCTTTATAAGCCCAGTGTGCCGCTACCCCCATCTCCGCCATCTGATCCATATCTTCGGTACGGATTTGCACTTCAACGGGCACGCCGTGCGGGCCAATCATTGATGTATGCAGTGATTGATAGCCGTTGGCCTTGGGAATAGCGATGTAATCTTTGACGCGTCCTGGACGCGGTTTGTACAGACTGTGCATCTGACCGAGCACGCGATAACAGGTATCCAGGTCTTTCACGATAACGCGAAAGGCATAAATATCCATGATTGAGTGGAATCGCTGCTCTTTCAGGTGCATTTTGCGGTAGATCGAATAAAGATGCTTCTCGCGGCCACTGACACGGCAGGGAATGCCTGCTTCCTGTAAGCGCCCGTCGATTTCAGAAAGGATCTTCTGAATCATCTCTTTACGATTACCGCGTGCCGCTTTCACCACCTCTTTTATCACGCGGAAACGATTTGGATAGAGGGCTTCAAAGCCGAGTTCTTCCAACTCTGTTTTCAGGTGATGAATACCAAGTCGGTGCGCCAGAGGACTGTAAATCTCCAGCGTTTCCAGTGCGATACGACGTTTCTTATCCGGTCGCAACGCACCGAGCGTGCGCATGTTGTGCGTGCGGTCAGCCAGCTTGATCAGAATGACGCGGATATCCTGCACCATCGCCATGATCATTTTGCGGAAGTTTTCAGCCTGCGCTTCTTTCTTGTCGCGGAACTTCAGCTTGTCGAGTTTCGACACGCCTTCCACCAGTTCGGCCACGCTTTTGCCAAACAGCTGTTCCATATCCTGGTAAGTGGCGGGTGTATCTTCGATCACGTCATGCAGCAGCGCTGCCATCAGCGTTTCATGGTCGAGTTTCATCTCGGCCAGAATGCAGGCAACGGCAACAGGATGGGTGATGTAAGGTTCACCGCTGGAGCGTGTCTGACCCTCGTGGGCATCACGCGCGACGAGATAAGCTTGCTTGAGGCGCTTGATTTGCTCCTCAGGCAAGTATTTTTCAATCAGTTGATTGAGGCTTTCAAACAGATACAAGGTTGACCTGCGAAGTGCTGTTAACGACGACCTTCAGCGATAGCGGTAACGGCTTGTAACTCAGCGGCTTCCTGCTCTTGCTGCTCCTGACGATCACGCACATCCAGAATCTGGGTGGTGATCAGGCCTTCTTCGATTTCGCGCAGGGCGATAACGGTGGCTTTATCGTTCTCTTCCGGAACCAGCGGATCTTTACCGCCTACCTGCATCTGACGTGCACGACGTGCAGCGACCAACACCAGGTCAAAACGGTTACCAATTTTCTCTACTGCGTCCTGAACGGTTACGCGTGCCATAGGTGTGCTACTCCACAGATGATGAAGAAATGACTGGGCATAATACTGAAAGTGACTTCAGACTGCCAATAGTTTGCTGATTAAAGCATCATGTCGCGATTTTTGGCGACTCATACGCAGACGTTCTGCGCGAATAATGTGTTTCAGGTCGGTCAGTGCCAGGTCGAAATCATCATTCACGATCAGATAATCGTATTCAGCGTAATGACTCATTTCCGCCACGGCCTGAGCCATGCGGCGGGCGATAACCTCTTCGCTATCCTGACCACGGCCACGCAGGCGACGATCTAACTCTTCAGTCGACGGCGGCAGCACAAAAATGCTGCGTGCGGCAGGCATTTTCTGACGAATTTGCTGAGCACCTTGCCAGTCGATATCCAGAAATACATCGACACCGGTCGCCAGCACGCGCTCAATCGCGGCGCGCGAGGTACCGTAGTAATTGCCAAACACTTCCGCATGTTCGAGGAAGTCTTCAGCGGCAATCATGGTCTCAAATTCAGGCTTGGAGACAAAGAAATAGTGTTCACCATGAACTTCACCGGGACGCACGCCGCGAGTGGTATGGGAAACAGACACCTGCGTATCGTACAGCGGCTGTGTCTTCAATAAAGCCTGAATCAGACTGGATTTACCCGCGCCACTGGGGGCGGAAACAATATAAAGCGTGCCTTGAGCCATGGTTATCTTGAATTGAGTAAAGAGCGGAGTCGATTTCCTGCACAGTATACACGGCTTAACGGTGCCACGCAGCGTTTGCCGTTGGGCTAAGGTAATTCTTTTTCTGTGAACCCGCGCCAGATAACGCGGTAAGCCGCTGCAAACGGCTTAAAAAACCGGGAATACGTTTGCTCTTTACCACCTTCAGCACTGGTCATTGCCCTCATCGCACTCTCCAATAGACAAAAAGGAGAGCAACGATGAAAGGATGGTGGTGGTTGTGTTGCTGGTTTTTCACCGCGGCTTGCGGGGCTGAAGCGCTGTGCCCTAACTGGTCACCGGTGCGCGCCGAACAAGAGATGGTTCAATTACATAGCCAGCTACGGCACTGGGATGATGCCTACTATCGCAAGGGCACGAGTCTGGTTAGCGATGGGGACTATGACAGCCTGCAGCAACGCTTACTGCATTGGCAGCGCTGCTTCGCGCCGGATCAACGGGCTTATCAAGCGCAGCCCACAACGAACGGTAGTACCCGACACCCGGTGGCACACACAGGGGTACGGAAACTGCGTGACAAGTTGGCGGTGGCTTACTGGATGCAGGATAAATCGCCACTGTGGATACAGCCGAAAGTCGATGGCGTGGCGGTAACGCTGGTGTATCGACGCGGGCAATTGGTTTCCCTGGTGAGTCGCGGCGATGGCTTGCGTGGCGAAGAGTGGATAACCAAAGCCCGCCATATTCCGGCGATTCCTACTCACATTGAAACCGATCGTGAAGAGGTGGTGCTGCAAGGCGAGCTGTTTCTGCTTATGACCGATCATCAGCAAGCACGTGACGGAGGGCGAAATGCCAGAGCGCAGGTGGCGGGTGCGATGATGCGTCATGAAGCTTCCCCGCTGCTGGCAGATTTCGGCATTTTTATCTGGGCATGGCCCGATGGTCCAATCCAGATGCCCGCTAGACTGGCGCAGTTATCACGCTGGGGATTTGGTCTGGCGCAGGACTGGAGCCGCCCAATCAAGAACGAAGAGGAGGCGGAGGTGTGGCGCGATCGCTGGTTCCGTGCATCTTTGCCGTTCGTCACAGATGGCGTCGTGATCCATCAATCACCCGTCGGTGCCGGGCGGGACTGGCAGCCTGGCCAGGGACATTGGTCAGCCGCGTGGAAATATCAGCCAGTTGAAATCAGCACTGAAGTGTTGTCCGTGGATTTCAACGTTGGGCGCACGGGGAAAATTGCCGTGGTGCTCAACCTCATCCCTGTTCAGCTGGATGATAAAACCGTGCGCAGAGTGAATCTTGGATCGCTGCGGCGATGGCGGGAGCTGGATGTCATCGCTGGCGATCAGGTGATAGTGACGTTAGCCGGTCAGGGAATTCCCCGCTTAGAGCGAGTGATCTGGCGAGTAGCAGGGCGTGAATATCCAGTAGCACCACAGCAGGGCGAATTTAACTCGCTGTCATGTTTGCATTTCAATCAGGATTGCCGGCTTCAGTTCTTATCACGCCTCACGTGGCTCAGTCAGAAATCGGTGCTGAACATCCCTGGCGTGCAACGTAGTAGCTGGCAGCGGTTACTGCACAATGGCGCGATCACCCATCTGTTCTCCTGGCTGACGTTAACGCCTGAAGAGATTGCGCAGGACAGCGGAATATCCGCCGCGCGGGCACGAGAGATCTGGCAACGTTTCCAACAGACACGTCAGCAACCCTTTCGGCACTGGGTGAGCGCATTAGGTCTACCGCTCCCCCGTGCCGCGTTGCAGGCCTTACCGGATAATGACTGGACAGCTTTACTGGCTCGCTCGACAGAGGAGTGGCAGCAGTTGCCCGGTGTCGGGCGCACGCTGGCAGAGCGGATTGTTACCATGCTGCAGGATGAGGAATTACAGCAACTGATCCGCTTTTTACAGCTGCAGGAGATTCCTGATGCACCTTAATGTTCGGGATGGGGATAGTTGAAGATCGGCAGGCCAAGGCGGAAGCGCAGTGCTAATAAACGGCCAAAAAAGCCAGCCAACAGCGTAATGATCACCACGGCTTCATGCGGAAGCGGCGTTTTGAGCAACAAAATGTAGAGCCAGCCTGCGGCAAACGCGATACCGGCGTACAGCTCTTTTTGAAATACCAACGGAATGCGGTTGCAGAACATATCACGTAATACGCCACCAAATACGCCGGTGATCACGGCGGCAATAGCGGCAATGATCGAGGCATGACCAGAATCCAGCGCGACCTGCGCGCCAATAATGGAGAACACCACCAGGCCAAGCGCATCCAGTACCAGAAACACTTTACGCAGATGATTCATTAAAGGGGCAACAAAAGTGGTCACCACCGCAGCGGCGGCCACGATCATGATGTACTCCGGGTTTTTAACCCAACTCAACGGATAATGCCCGAGCAGGATGTCACGCACCGAGCCGCCTCCGATTGCAGTGACGGACGCAATGATGATGACGCCAAACAGATCCATTTTGCGGCGACCAGCGGCCAGCGCACCGGTCATGGCTTCGGCGGTGATGCCAATAATGTAGAGAACGGTTAATAACATAGAGCACTCCATAAGATCGGCGGCCAGCCTAAAGATTTCCTCAGCTATCGACCACTGAGTATTTCTAAAGCAGACGTCATCGGATTAGCTGTTTTGATGCCGCTCATGCTAACAGGCTTAACCCGCTTGATAAATCAGGAGTGTGTTACGCATTCGCATTAAAAAATGTGATGTGATCCGTGTGATCGTGCAGGTCCGAGGGGTAAGAGGACGGGTGAAGAAGAGATGCTAAACGTATCAAAAAAAGAAAAAAGCGTGCTGGCGACCAGCACGCGAACGCATCTTCTCAGATGCCCAGAGCCCACCATACAGACTTGTTTTTATTATCCGTTTCTTGCTCGCACGTTAGCGAAACTTTTCAGGCTAAAACGGTATTCTGGCTGGAACCAGGAACGACCGTAGTAGCAGTAGACCAGCATTCTGATGGATACCATGGCCAGGTAGCCCCATATAGCGCACAACACTGAAGGGGTCAGCCATACGGTAAACAGTGTGACACCCAGGCCAACCAGCACCGATGAGGTTTCTGTGAAGGCGATACGCGAGAATTGTTTCTCACGCTGTAATATGGCGCGATAATGTTGCCCTTGTGGAATAATGATGAAAATCACCGAAATCATTTCCAGCATAATCGCCATTTCCGGTTGGTTCATGATTCGACTATATATATCACTACCAATAAACAGCACGGCGAATATCATCATGCCACTTAATACATTCCCCCAGTAGAGAATGGAAAGTTCGCTGTTATTAAGATTTATATTTCTGATAACGGAATTACCAAACCCACGGTCGGCAAGCGTATCAATAATCAATAACATCACAATGGCAATCGCGAGTAAATCTAACTCGTTTGCCTGAAGTATTTGTGCCAGAAGTGAAAGTTGTAAAACACCAATGCCGACGATTTTTATGGATGACAAAATTGACCATTTGGCGCTGGCCAAACTTTTTTCTCTTATCGCCATGTTCTGCTCGTTATGGTACATGTACCAATGCAATTAAGGGTTCACCCGGGCGCCTGCCCAGAGTACAGATCACATCAATGCAGCGTGTCCTGACGCAGCCCTGAAATGCCTTTCAGAGTTTGCCACGTAAAGATGCATTCAATTAAATGATGTTCTGAATTTAAAGAGATGCCCCTGGCGCGTAAATATTTCATTGTCTCAGCGGTATCTCCTCCTGTTCGGAGGAAATCCGCAAGATCATTATAAAATCCCTTTGAATTATTATATTCCCCGGCCAGTATCCTACTGGCAATCTCAACAAATTCTTTTTCAGACAACAAAGGATAGGTTGAGCGATCCATGTTATTTCCCTGCTGTTGTTATTATCGGGTATTGCTGTGTGTGAATGAGTTATACCGTGTTTTAATTAAATTAACACCATAAGAAAACTCCTATAAATGAACTTCAGAAATAAATGGTTTCAGACTTTGCATCAGAATAGATAAGGGGACGGATGAGCGATTAATAAGTCCTGTTAGACATTTTGATCGGCGATTAAACAAGCCATTTGAATAAGTAAGAAAAAACACCGATAAATCAGAGGGGCTAAGACTTAGGGGGCGTGCTCTCACCAGGAATTTTCCTGGTGAGAAGACTTTAGCCAGACTGGTGATTAGCACGAAAAGCAACAGGTATTATCGTTAAACAGTTAAACGCTATTACGTAGAAAAAGATGACTTTTTTATTGATTGCTTCCAGCGAAAGTTAATGCAGTACGATTTTTATAATGCATTGATTCTAATGAGTTAACAGGTGGAGAAGTTGATCCAGGTCGCGTTTTACCCAGTCAACGTCCTGAGCAAATTTTTCATCAGACATAAGGGGTTGGCGATAAACCACCATCACCACTTCGGCTCCCTTTTCGTTAGCAATCACGCGCATCGGCATATAAATCTCCTTACCGCTGCCGGTATCGATCCAATGATCCATGACGCCAAAGGGGTTGTGTGGCGTGAAGCGGATTTTCACTGAACCTTCAGGTCCTTTGGCTTTCCAGTAGTTACCCTCTTGCGTGAGCGTACTGGCACTTAGCCCACTGGCCCATTTGGCGAAGCATTCAGGTTTCCAGATGGTTTCATATAAATCTAACCAGTTGCGGGGAATGGTCAGCGTGACTGTCTGAGATGGCAGCATGGAACCTCCGTTAGGCGAATGAAAGGCAGGGAATCCGTAAGGGTGGCTTCTGGAGATGAATGATGACCGCCACAGTAAAATGGCGGTCTTAAGGCCGTACCCTACAGAATGATGAGACTGCCTACAGCAAAGAGTACCTTAACTGAAGGGGATTCCGCTGCAAATGGCAGGATAGTGGAAGTGTGCTGCAACAGAGGTTTCCAGTAAAAATCCTGCTATCAGATAAACTTGCCGCGTCCCTGAATATCCTTCGTCTCTGCTGTACCGTCCTGATGGCGTAAAACGAAGCGGTCAGATTGAGCCACTACCGCGCAGCTGTGATTGGGGAAGATGCGTAGCAGAGCCCCAAGCGCCGGAGCATGATCTCCGTATTGCAGAAAGCCATGCTCTTCCGAAAGTTTCAGAATTTCGTATTGGTTGCCCTGCTCATCAACGGCGATACCGAAACCGCTGGCGTTAGTGCCGTGCGGCCCCTTATCAGAGCTGAGCATCTTGGAGCCGGCATCAATAATCGCGAAATGCGGATTCACCGCCACTACACGCGTTACCACGCTGAGTGCCAGTGCATCGGGCGTGCACAGCCCCAGGCGCCAGGCGGTAAGATCCAGCAGCGCATAATTTCCCGGGCGAATTTCGTCGCTGCCTTCAGCCACCGGCGCGGCCAGTGCTGTAGGCGTGGAGCCCACGGAAATGGGGCAACGCGCAAAGCCTGCAGCGATCAATTGCTGCTGAACTTGACGCATCAAGATGATTTCCTGCTGTGCAACTTCAGCGATAGCCACGGCATGACCTGCGCCGTAAGCATGGCCGGCGTGTGAAATCAGCCCGGCAAAAGTTAACCCCGCTGCTTTAATCTGCTGCGCCAATGCCACGGCTTCACCGCTGTGTGGATCCACTCCCACGCGATGCAATCCCACATCGACTTTGATGGCAATGGACAACTCACTGGCAGGCTGCTGGCGATGCGCTTGAGCGATGGCTGTGACGCCGAGAGC
>NZ_CAJCKS010000045.1:0-35485 GCF_903970985.1 Pantoea sp. ME81
CAGATCCAGTCGAGATCCTCACGGTTCTTCACAATGCGCGGCAAACCGAAGATCGAATACGGTGGATCATCCGGGTGGATCGCCATCTTCACGCCCACTTCTTCACATACCGGGATCACCGCTTTCAGGAAGTAAGCGAGGTTTTCACGCAGCTTGTTGTCGTCAACGTCTTTGTATTGCGCAAACAGATCCTGCACTTTCGCCAGACGCTCTGGCTCCCAGCCTGGCAACGCGAAACCGTTTGAGTTGCCCAACACTTCCTGCACCACTTCGTCGAGGCTCTTATCGATGCCTTTCTTCTCGAACGCCATGGTGAGTGAGCCGTCTGGCAGCACGTAGTTCATGTCGGTCTTCATCCAGTCAAATACCGGCATGAAGTTGTAGCAGATCACTTTTACGCCGACTTCAGCGAGGTGACGAATGCTCTGCTTGTAGTTCTCAATATATTGATCGCGGCTCGGCAGGCCGATCTTGATGTCGTCATGAATGTTGACGCTCTCGATCACTTCCACCGTCAGACCGGCGGCATGTACCTGATCAACCAATGCTTTAATCTTATCTTTCGGCCAGGTTTCCCCGACCGGCACGTCATACAGCGCGCCGACTACGCCACGCACACCCGGCACCTGGCGAATATATTCCAGCGAAACTTTATCTTCTTTGGGACCAAACCAACGCATTGTCAGTTGCATAATCTCATCCACCGTCATCGTGTTGCTGCGATAACTGTTAAACTACCATTCTAGTAAACATGATCACAGCATCGACTAACGAATATCTCTTGATCCGCGTCACAGAACACAATTTCTCCATCGGAAGTACAGTGCACAGATTTCAAGTGAGATACAGATCACACTTTATTGTCACAGATCCGGTACGCGAAAACGTGATTGTCCTCGATCCCTCGCCAGACGCAATTCCCTACTATAAGCCTCGAAGTTGTACATGATTGTCCATAGACAACTCTGAATGTTCAGGTGCGCGCCATGAAAACATTGAGTAAGAGTTCGCAGGTTCCGCTCTATCAGCAGGTAGTGGAGTGGATTCGCGAGAGTATCTATACCGGCGATCTGGTGGAGGATGACCGCATTCCTTCGGAGTTCCAGATCATGGATATGCTTGACGTCAGTCGCGGCACGGTGAAAAAAGCCGTGGCGCAGTTAGTCAAAGAAGGTGTGCTGGTACAAGTACAGGGTAAAGGCACCTTCGTTAAGAAAGAGAATATTCGCTATCCATTGGGTGAAGGGTTGCTCTCTTTCGCCGAATCACTGGAAAGCCAGCAGATTAATTTCAGCACGCAGGTGATCGCCACGCGGGTTGAACCGGCCAACCGTTATATTGCCGAGAAGTTACGCATTAAACCGGGGCAGGAAATTCTTTATCTGGAGCGATTGCGTTATATCGATGATGAAAGAGTGATGCTGATTGAGAATCGCATCAATATGGAACTGGTACCCGGCATTGCCGAGGTGGATTTTAATCATAATAACCTGTTTCCCACCATCGAACGATTATCGCAACAGAAAATACGTTATTCCGAAAGTCGCTATGCCGCGCGCTTAATCGGTAATGAACGCGGACATTTTTTGGATATCAGTGAGGATGCGCCGGTACTGCATTTAGAACAGTTGGTGTTTTTCTCACGTGAATTGCCGGTGGAATTCGGCAATGTCTGGTTAAAAGGGAATAAATATTATTTGGGCACCGTTCTGCAACGAAGAGAGGTAAGCTGACATGCCATTAGTCAACGGTCATCAATTTATTCGTCAACTGGAAAATAAGCGCGTGCTGGCCGGCGCCTTTAATACCACCAATCTGGAAACCACGCTCGGCATATTAAATGCGATTGAACGCAGTAACGTGCCGAATTTTATTCAAATCGCGCCCACCAATGCGCGTCTGTCCGGCTATGACTACATCTATGAAATGGTGCAGCGTCGCGCCGCACAGATGGATGTGGCGATCAGCCTGCATCTCGATCACGGCCGCAATATGGATGATATCCGCCAGGCGGTGCGTGCCGGATTTACTTCGGTAATGATCGATGGGGCTGCGCTGCCGTTTGAAGAGAACATCAAGCTGACGCGTCAGGCCGTGGAATTCTGCCAGAACTACAACGTGCCGGTTGAAGCTGAGCTGGGTGCGATTCTGGGTAAAGAAGACGATCACGTCAGCGAAGCGGATTGCAAAACCGACCCGCAGCAGGTGGTGGAGTTTGTGCGCGAAACGGGCTGTGACCTGCTGGCGATTTCGGTCGGTAATGTGCATGGACTGGATGATATTCCGCGTATCGATCTGCCGTTGCTGGCGGAAATTGCGCAGATCACGCCCATCCCGCTGGTCATTCATGGCGGTTCCGGTATCGCGGACAGCATCTTGCAGCAGTTTGTTAATCATCGGGTGGTGAAAGTGAACATCGCCAGCGACCTGCGCCGTTCCTTTATCACCAGCGTCGGTCACGCATGGCAGAAAAACCACAACGAAGCCAATCTGGCGGCGGTGATGGCTGATGCACGGCAGGCGGTGGAACATGAGGTCTACCACAAGATTCTGCGTTTGAATGATATCAGTGAGGCCGCGTATGCAGGGGATCCAGTTTAAGCCGCACTATGTGCAGCACCTCAATGAGGGGCTGAGTGTTGATCAGGTGATTCGCCAACTGGCACAGCCGCTGGTGGATGAAGCGCTGGTGGTCGCAGATTTTGCCGAGCATGTGCTGGCGCGTGAGCAGGATTTCCCCACCGGCTTACCGACGGAACCGGTTGGCGTAGCGATTCCGCATACCGACCATCGCCATGTGCGCCACAACGCCATCAGTATCGGCATTCTGCCGCAGCCGGTGACCTTTGCCGATATGGGCGGCGAGCCAGAACCGGTGCCGGTACGCGTGGTGTTTCTGCTGGCACTGAGTGAAAGTAACAAGCAATTAAATGTGTTGGGCTGGATTATGGAACTGATTCAGGATAGCGATTTTATGCAGCAATTATTGCAGCTTAACGATCAGCAAATTTATCAACGCATCACAGAAACCATGACCGAACGAGGTGAAGTATGAGCCAGACGATATTATTTGTATGTGCTACCGGCATTGCCACATCCACTGCCGTGACAGAGAAAGTCATGGAATATTGCCAGGAGCACGGTCTTAATGTGAATTACTCGCAAACCAACGTCGCTTCTTTGCCCAATAATACCGACGGTGTTGCTCTGGTGGTGTCCACCACTAAAGTGCCTTATGAATTAGATATCCCGGTGGTTAACGGCTTACCGATTATTACCGGTGTCGGCGAAGAAAAAGTGCTGGAAAAAATTGTCGAAATTTTGAAAAACCAATAATTACTTATTTATTTAATCCGATTGCCATAATAGGGCGCTAACGCCAGGTACGTTTACGCCCGTCATAAGGGGTCTGCCATGAATGAAATCGCTCATAGCCTCTACACCGTGGTGCAATATATATTGGGTTTTGGCCCAACCGTATTATTACCGCTGGTGCTGTTTATTCTTGCACTGTGCTTTAAGGTCAAACCGGCCAAAGCCTTGCGCTCATCGTTAACCGTAGGCATTGGCTTCGTCGGTATCTACGCCATCTTCGATATTCTCACCAGTAATGTTGGCCCGGCTGCGCAGGCAATGGTAGAGCGCACCAATATTAATCTGCCAGTGGTGGATCTCGGCTGGCCGCCGCTTTCTGCTATTACCTGGGGATCGCCGATTGCACCCTTCGTCATTCCGCTGACGATTCTGATCAACGTGGCGATGCTGGCAATGAACCGCACTCGCACCGTCGATGTGGACATGTGGAACTACTGGCACTTCGCGCTGGCCGGTACGCTGGTTTACTACAGCACAGGCAGTTTCTTCTTCGGATTACTGGCCGCTGCCATTGCCGCCATTGTGGTACTGAAGCTGGCAGACTGGTCCGCGCCGATGGTGCAGAAATACTTTGGTCTGGAAGGAATTTCACTGCCGACGCTGTCCGCCGTGGTGTTCTTCCCGGTGGGCTTGCTGGTGGACAAAATCATCGACAAGATTCCGGGTCTCAACCGTATCCACATCGATCCACAAACCGTGCAGAAGAAGCTGGGCATCTTTGGTGAGCCGATGATGGTCGGAACCATTCTGGGCCTGCTGCTGGGGGTTATCGCCGGGTATGACTTCAAGCATATCCTGCTGCTCGGTATCAGCATTGGCGGCGTGATGTTTATTCTGCCGCGCATGGTGCGCATCCTGATGGAAGGCCTGTTGCCGCTGTCGGAAGCGATCAAGAAGTACCTCAACACCAAATACCCAGGCCGTGACGATCTCTATATCGGGCTGGATATCGCGGTGGCAGTGGGCAACCCGGCGATCATCTCTTCCGCGCTGCTGCTGACGCCGATTTCCGTGTTCATCGCCTTTATCCTGCCAGGCAACCAGGTGCTGCCGTTGGGCGATCTGGCGAACCTCGCGGTGATGGCGTCGATGATCGCGCTGGCCAGTCGTGGCAACATTTTCCGCACCGTGCTGGCGGCGATTCCGGTGATCGTGGCCGACCTGTGGATTGCCACCAAAATCGCGCCCTTTATTACCGGCATGGCGAAAGACGTGAACTTCAAGTTTGCCGAAGGCTCTAGCGGCCAGGTCTCCAGCTTCCTTGACGGCGGCAACCCGTTCCGCTTCTGGCTGCTGGAAATCTTCAACGGCAACGTGATAGCGATTGGCCTGGTGCCGGTGGTGGGTCTGGTGCTGTGGGGCATCTTCCGCCTGACACGAGGTGCCGTGTATGCCTGAGAACGCTGCGGCCATCGTCATTGATATCGGTACGACTAACTGTAAAGTCGCCTGTTTTTCTCGTCGGGATGCGTCCCGACTGGATGAGCGTAAGTTCGTCACACCCAAAATCACTTCGCCCACGGGTAACGTCGATTTCGATATCGATGCGCTGTGGCAGCAGGTGGTGGCGACGATGCGCAGCCTGATTGCGACAACGGATTGCACGGTTACGCATATCAGTATTGCCAGCTTTGGTGAGTCCGGCGTGTTTCTCGACGAGGCTGGCAATATCCTGACGCCGATGCTGGCCTGGTATGATCGTCGGGGCGAAGAGTATCTCGCCACCTTAACCGAAGCGGACAGCCAGCGGTTGTATCAAATCACCGGTTTGCCGCTGCACAGTAATTATTCGGCCTTCAAGATGCGCTGGCTGCTGGATAACTATGCGCTGCGCGGGCGTCACGGTTTGCGCTGGCTGCATGCGCCGGAGGTGCTGCTGTGGCGATTAACCGGCGCACAGCGAACCGACACCACGCTCGCCAGCCGCACGCTGTGTCTCGATCTCCAGCAGGGAAGCTGGTCGGCCCAGGCCGCCGATATTTTGCAACTGCCGCTCGATGCTTTTGCCCCTCTGTTGACGCCGGGTGAAGTGGCGGGGTGGGTGACACCCGCGTGCCGTGAGGCACTGGGGTTAACCCAGCCGGTGTGCGTCACGCTGGCTGGGCACGATCATATGGTGGGCGCGCGGGCACTACAGCTGCAAACCGGCGAGGTGCTGAACTCTACCGGTACCACCGAAGGCATCTTGCTGCTGCAACCACAGCCTTTGCTCAATGAGCAAGCCCGGCGCGACAAACTCGCCAACGGGCGTTATTCGCGGGACAACCATTTCACGCTATTCGCCTCACTGCCGGTGGGGGGCTTTGCGCTGGAGTGGGTGAGCAGCACTTTTCGGCTGTCGCGCGAGGAGATCGATGCCGCACTGGTACAAGCCACGCAGCGTTATCTGGCTGATGAGTGGCAGCCGGAAGGATTACCGCTGTTTATCCCGCATTTGCGTGGGTCCGGCTCGCCTTATAAAAACCGCCATACGCGCGGGTTGATGTACGGTCTGAGCGATACGTTGCCGCACGATGAACTGCTATTAACGGTGTTGTTTGGGCTGACTATGGAGTTTGCCAACTGCTTCACCTGTTTTGCGGTGCCTGCGGGCCCCGCACTGAAAGTGATTGGTCCGGCCACACGCAATCCGCTGTGGCTTCAGCTCAAGGCTGACAGTCTGGCGCGAACGGTAGAAGCGATTGCCTTTGATGAAGCGGTATCCGTGGGCGCACTGCTGATTGCCTGTGCGGATGTGCCTCCACCTGAGGTGCGTGTGGCGCAGTGCTATCAACCCGACCCACAACGCGGCCACGCGTTGCAGCGTTATCAGCAGCGCTGGCAGGCGTTCTATCAATTTAAATTGCAGCAGGAAGGCGTTATTTCCCCCATTAACCAGGAGAACCGTCATGTTGAGTCAAATCGTTACCGTGAAAAATAGTACTGGCATCCATGCGCGCCCGGCGGCACAGCTGGCCAAGGCGTTAAAAGGCCATGACTGCCGCGTCACGCTGCGCTACGAAGGCAAAGACGTCAATGCCAGCAGTATGATGAACATCATGCGCGCTGGCATTAAAGCGGGTGGCAGCGTGGAAGTGGTATGTGAAGGAGGCGACGAGGCGGGTGTGCTGCATCAGGTTGTCACGATGTTTGATCAGCGCTTTGGCGAAGCGGAGTAGACCTACAGGGCGCTGGCCCAGGCGGCTGGCGCGTTTTCTACTGCTTTGCAGGAATAAAGAAAGTTTTGTTCGCTGAAATAACCTCAATGCTTCGCCGTTCCCTCTGAGCTTGATGCAATTTTCCGCTACTGATCGGCTTTTCATTTGTTTTATTTATCAGAAACTTCCTGGCAGGCAAAATAACCCTTATTTCCTCTCCGTCAGCCATCATGTCCGAAGAAGCGCTGCGTCAGCAGATTCAGAACCTGAAAAAGCATAATGCGCGCTTAAAGCGCATAGCGCATGACGCGCGTAACAAGCTGAGTGCGGCGCTGGACGGAACCGGTTTATGTTTGTGGCAGCTGGATATTCCCAGCGGCAAGCTGGTGATTTTCAATCGACGCTGGGGTTCGATGCTGGGTTTCCAGCCGAAAGAGACCAAAGCGCAGTTTGAAGTCTGGCGCGAACGCCTGCACCCCGATGACGCCGATGACGTGCTCAAGGCGTTTTACGATCATATCGAAGGGCGTGCGCCTTACTATGAGGCGCTGCATCGCATGCTGGGTAAGAACGACAAAATTACCTGGGTGCTGGATCGTGGGCGTGTGACCGAGTGGGACGAAGAAGGCAATCCGCTTAAAGTCACCGGCACGCACATCGATATGACCAAAGAGAAGCAGTATGAAGCGCAACTCTCTTCATTGGCGCATCACGATCCGCTGACCGGCCTGACCAACCGCCACGCGCTGCAAACGCATTTCAGCAAAATGAAAGCGCAGGGGCCGCTGTGCGTGGCATTTATCGATCTCGATAACTTTAAGCATGTTAACGACACGCTCGGCCATCGCAGTGGCGATGAAGTGTTGATTCAACTCAGCCAGCGCATTCTTGACCAGGTGCCGCCAAACGTGGTGGTGGGCCGTTTAGGTGGTGATGAGTTTGTGTTGCTGATGCCGTTCCTGATCGATTTCCCCAAAGTGCGCATCATGATGCAGGCGGTGCTGGATGCCGCACTGACGCCGTTTGATGTTGATAACGGCCATGCGCAGATTGGTGCTTCTATTGGCGTGGCGACGGTGCAACCGCACTTTAGTTTTGATGAGGCGCTGACGCGTGCCGATGAAGCGATGTACCAGATTAAGAAGAACGGCAAGCAAGGGTTTGGCCTGGCGGGGTAATCTTTTATGGTTGCGGAAACAGACCCGCGCCACCGCCAAAGTCTGTGTCCCCATTTGCAGCAAAGCCCTCTCACCTGGAGAGGGCCATAAACTGCCTTTAACTCAAAACGCGAAGCACGAACAGCCCAGCGCACCCCAGAAGGCATGGTTATCCGACACCGGCACCGAAGACTGGCGTGCCACATCGTGTGAGTGGCTGTGTACCCCACAAGGGCCGCTGCACTGGTGCACTTTCGGCATCATCGCCGCACGACCACTGGCTTGCGGTGGCGCGCTACGGTAGTGGCCCGGCACGGTGACCACCGGAGACCACTCTGGCAACACTGGCACCGGTGGTGGTGACAGCGGCGTGAAGCCGCCTGCGGCATACACCACTTCGCCATCGACCAGCGTCAATACCGATTCAATCCCTTTAATCTCCTCTTCCGGCACGCTGAAGAAATCTTTCGACAGCAGCACCAGATCCGCCAACTGACCGACTTTAATCTCACCTTTGGCATTCTGCTCGCTGGAGAACCAGGCGCTGCCTTTGGTCCACAGCATCAGCGCGGTTTCGCGGTCAATACGGGCATTGTCATCGTACAACTGCATGCCGCCGACGGTGCGGCCAGAAACCAGCCAGTAGAGCGCGGTCCATGGGTTATAGCTGGCGACGCGCGTGGCATCGGTGCCCAAACCGACAGGCACCTCCGCATCCAGCATGCGCGCCACCGGCGGCGTCTGCTTGGCGGCTTCTTTACCGTAGCGATCGACGAAGTACTCACCCTGGAACGCCATACGATGCTGCACGGCCAGCCCGCCACCCAACGCTTTGACGCGCTCAATATTGGCTTCGGTGATGGTCTCGGCGTGGTCAAAGAACCAGTGCAGGCCGTTAAACGGAATATCGCGATTTACCTTTTCGAACACATCCAGCATGCGGCTGATCGATTCGTTGTAGGTGGCATGCAGACGGAACGGCCAGCGATGCTCCACCAGATGGCGCACCACGCGCTCCAGCTCATCTTCCATGCCGGGGGCCAGGTCGGGGCGCGGTTCGAGGAAGTCTTCAAAATCTGCCGCCGAGAACACCAGCATCTCGCCCGCTCCATTGTGACGCAGGAAATTGGTGCCCTGGCCCGGCTTCAGCATGTCGGTCCACTTCTCGAAATCTTCCAGTTCATGGCCGGGGCGCTGGGTAAACAGGTTGTAGGCAATGCGCACCGTCAGCTGCTTTTTGGCGTGCAGTTCCGAAATCACATCGTAATCATCGGGATAGTTCTGGAAGCCGCCGCCCGCATCAATGGCGCTGGTCAGGCCGAGGCGGTTCAGCTCACGCATAAACTGACGTGTGGAGTTAACCTGCTGTTCCAGCGGCAGCTTCGGTCCTTTCGCCAGCGTGGCGTACAGCAGCATGGCGTTAGGGCGCGCAATTAGCATGCCGGTCGGGTTACCGTTGCTGTCACGCTGGATTTCACCGCCCGGTGGGTTCGGCGTGTCTTTGGTGTAACCGACCACGCGCAGCGCAGCGCGGTTCAGCAGGGCACGGTCATACAGGTGCAGGATGAACACTGGCGTATCCGGCGCGGCGGCGTTGATCTCATCCAGCGTCGGCATGCGGCGTTCAGCAAACTGGAATTCGCTCCAGCCGCCAACGACGCGCACCCACTGCGGTGAAGGGGTGCGCAGCGCCTGTTCACGCAGCATACGCAATGCATCGGCCAGCGACGGCACGCCTTCCCAGCGCAGTTCAAGGTTGTAGTTGAGGCCACCGCGAATCAGGTGCAGGTGTGAGTCGTTAAGGCCAGGAATACCGGTGTGGCCTTTGGCATCAATAATCTGCGTGTCGCTGCCAGCAAAGCGCATCACTTCCGCTTCGCTGCCTACCGCGAGAAACTTGCCGTCTTTGATCGCCACCGCAGTGGCGAACGGGTTGGCGCGATCCACCGTGTGGAATTTGCCGTTGGTAAAAATCAGTGAGGCCGTTGTCATCATCTCTTCTCCAGTTAGATTACGCGTTGCGGCCAATAAGCCACTGTTTTAAAACACGGGTAACGATCGGCATCCACAGGAACACCACCAGTGCCACCACGCTGGCATCATTCAGCAAGTGGCCCCACAGCGTGCCGTGCGCGGCGGGCAACACCTGATTCCAGAACCACGGCACCAGGTTGGTAGAGGGAAAAATCACCCCCAGCGTCAGTAAGTATTGTTTCCATTTCGCCGGTTTGACCTGGCCTTTTTGCGCCGGGGTAAACCAGAACGCGGCGCCGGGGCGCACCTCAATATGTTCTGGTTGTGCCAGCATCGTTGGCAGGTTCTGGATTAACGTTTTGCGCTGATCCGATTTCAGCCAGGCGTACAGCTCATCCAGTCCGGTAAAACGAATCAGCACGGTGTAAGCATTGTCGCCGTGCACCGGGCGCAGCACGTTGACGCCAAGATGGCCAGGAAAGCTCGCAGCCTGCGGCATGATGGTGTCGAGCCACTGCTCATAATGGGCCTGCTGTTCTGGCAGGATGCTGTGGGTAATCACCAGCGTGACATGGTTGGCTTGTTGTGAGTAATTCATCGTAAGTTCCTGAGTTTCCGCTGGTGAAAGTGCTTGCGTCGTTGAGTAAAAAAATACGAAATGAGAGCGTTTATTGATAACGGATAGATTTTGGGTTGTTGTTCAACAATTTTTGGGGAGGCATGGGGTATGCGTTTAAACCTTGAGGCGCTGCTGATTTTGGATGCGTTGGATCGCCACGGCACCTTTGCCGCTGCGGCTGCGCGCTTGTTTAAAACTGCGTCGGCGTTGAGCTATACCGTGCAGAAGATGGAGAGCGATCTCAAGATCACGCTGTTGGATCGCTCTGGACATCGCGCCACCTTCACCCCGACCGGGCGTTTGATGCTGGAAAAAGGTCGCACCCTGCTGCGCGCGGTGAATGAGTTAGAACAGCAGGCGCGCTATGTTGAGAGTGGCTGGGAAAGCCAGTTGGTGATCAGCGTCGATGCCTCACTGCCGTTTCGCATTCTCACGCCGCTGATTGATCAGTTTTATCAGGAGCACCCGCATACTCAGCTGCAATTCCGTCAGGACGTGCTGGCTGGCTGCTGGGAAGCGCTTAACTATGGCGAAGCGGACATTGTCTTTGGCGCGGTGCAGGAACCCGCCACGCGCAAAGAGATTGTCTGTCAGCCGCTCGGCTGGCTGGATTATGTGTTTGCTGTCGCACCGGAGCATCCTCTCGCTTCCGCACCTGAACCACTGCTGCGCGAGCAGATTCGTCAGTACCGCGCGGTGACGGTCCATGACTCGTCTCGTCACGGTGCAGGTATCGATTTACGTGTGCTGGATGAGCAGAAGACGCTGAGCGTGCATGACTTCCCGGCGAAACTACAGGCGCAACTGGATGGCTTGGGCTGTGGTTACCTGCCGTTATACCTGGCGAGGCCGCATCTGGAGAGTGGCGCGCTGGTGGCGCGCCAGCTGGATAGCGAATGCCGCCGCGATATGGCGTATCTGGCGTGGAATGAAACCGCGACCGGCAATGCGGCAACCTGGTGGCGTGAGCACCTGCTCACGCTTCCTGGATTGCAGGAGATTTATTCTCCCGCGTAAAGGCTGTTATATCGCAATGTGGTGACTGACCTGCGGGGCTTCTTCACCCTGATGATATTGCAAAACTGCCTGCTGAAGTTCGGCATCGGCGTGCGACACACGCTGGTGCTGACGCATATGCTCCTGCCAGGACTCCACCATAAACCACTCCAGCAATGCAGTCGGATCGTCGGTTTGCTCCATGAGTCCCCATGAATAGGCGCCATCACGGCGGCGAGACTGTGCCAATTTGTGAATCGCCTTTTTGAACGCGGCGCGATCTTCCTGCGGCACGCGGTAGCGAATCTGAATCAACACCGGACCATGACGCACATCGACATCATCGTGCACCACCGGCATGGCCCAATGCTCCGCGGGTTGCAGATCCGCTTCACCCGCAGGCAGTGCCAGACGTTTCAGCAGTACGCCAGTGATCACCAGACCAGCCCCGGCAATCATCAGCGTGGTAGCCAGACCGAGCTGCTGTGCGATCAAACCCCACGCCAGACTGCCACCGGCCAATGTGCCGTTGAACACCATCAGATACACCGCCAGACCGCGGCCGCGCACCCAATCCGGCAGCACCGCCTGTGCCACGCCGTTCAAGGTGGTCAGTGCAATAATCCAGCCGACGCCCAGCACCAGCATTAACAGCAGCGCCAGCCACTGCGGCGGGCTCATCGCCAGGGCCAGCATCACCAGTGCGCTTAGCACCGCTGAGAGCAGCATCAATCCATCGTTACTGAGTTTGCTGCGCAGTCGCGGCAACAGTAGCGCACCGGCAATCGCACCGCCGCCCACTGCGCCCAACAGCAAACCATAAAATCCGGCGGTACCGTGCAGCATGGTGCGCGCTACCAGCGGCAGCAGCGCCCAGATGGCACTGGCAAAGGCGAAGTACATCGCAGCGCGGAACAACACACGGTGTAGTTCACGGCTAGCTTTGACATAACGCAGGCCCGCGCGGAAGGCACCAAAGAAGTGTTCGTTGAGTTCGGTTTTGGCTTTCGCCGGACGTTTCCAGTACAGCAGGGCAGCAATAACGAAAAAATAACTCGCCACATCGGCACCGTAGGCCGCCATGGCGCCTAAACTTGCCAGCAGTAAACCGCCAGTGGCAGGCCCGATGGCGCGGGCAATATTGATGCCGAGCGAGTTAAGCGCTACGGCGTTTTTCAGCTCATGGCGTGGCACCAGTTCGGGCACAATCGCCTGCCAGGCCGGGCCAAACAGCGCGGCACCAATGCCGCCGACAAAGGTCAGGCCGATCAGCCATTCCACGGTGAGCCAGTGATTGTGCGACAGCACCAGCAGAGTGCCGCTGACGCTGGCCATCAGAATCTGCACCACGATCAGCAGACGGCGGCGATCGACGATATCAGAGAGCACGCCCGCTGGCAGTGCCAACAGGAACACCGGCAGAGTGGCAGCGGTTTGCATCAACGCCACGGCGGTTGGGTTATCGGATAAGCCGGTGACTAACCAGGCGCTGGCGACGTCGCGAATAAAACTGCCGGTGTTGCCGAGTACCGAGGCGGTCCAGATCAGGGCGAACAGCCCGTAGGCGAAGGGAGAAAAAGCACCGCCGCGTGGCGTCGTTGGGTTTTGCTGGCTCATCACTGTTTTCCTGTAAATGTGCGATGTATGCACCTTACGAATCCCGCGAGATGCTTGATAGCGGAAAAAATCGGCCAACTTGTTCAGGCTTTTTTGACAGCTTCGCAGGGCAAAAATCTTTGAACAAGTTGTCAAAATCTCTGCTTTAGGTTTTTGCAGCAACCGAATGTAGTTTGATTGGCAGACACAACATCACTCACTTAACGGAGCAAAAAACATGAGCACATTCAAAGCAAAAGACGGCGTTAACCTGTATTACAAAGATTGGGGCAAAGGACAGCCCGTGCTGTTCAGCCACGGCTGGCCGCTGGATGCGGATATGTGGGATAGCCAACTGAATTTCCTCGCCGAACGCGGCTATCGCGCCATTGCGTTTGACCGTCGCGGCTTTGGTCGCTCTGAGCAGCCGTGGGAAGGTTATGATTACGATACCTTCGCCGATGATATCCATGCGCTGATTGAGCATCTGCAACTGGACGACATCACGCTGGTGGGCTTCTCAATGGGCGGCGGTGATGTTTCACGTTATATCGGTCGCTACGGCACGGCGAAAGTGAAAGGGCTGGTGCTGCTGGGCGCGGTGACGCCAATCTTCGGCAAAACCGATGACCATCCGGAAGGCGTTGAAAAAGCGGTATTTGATGGCATTAAAGCGGGTCTGCGTAAAGACCGGGCGCAGTTTATCAAAGACTTCGCCACGCCGTTTTATGGTGCCAATGCCGGACAGACTATTTCAGATGGCGTGATGACGCAGACGCTGAATATCGCGCTGCTGGCCTCACTGAAAGGAACGATCGATTGTGTCACGGCTTTTGCGGAAACTG
Source organism: Pantoea sp. ME81 (assembly GCF_903970985.1). Classification (NCBI taxonomy): domain Bacteria; kingdom Pseudomonadati; phylum Pseudomonadota; class Gammaproteobacteria; order Enterobacterales; family Erwiniaceae; genus Pantoea; species Pantoea sp. ME81. The sequence continues at coordinate 13,700 of NZ_CAJCKS010000045.1, forward strand.
ATTTCCGCGCCGATATCGCCAAAGTGGATGTGCCGACGCTGGTGATCCACGGCAGCAACGACCAGATTGTACCCTTTGAAGCCACCGGTCAGTTGGTACACGAGATGATCGAAGGATCGGAGCTGAAAGTGTATGAAAACGGCCCGCACGGTTTTGCGGTGACGCATCAGGATCAGTTGAACGACGACTTACTGGCGTTCTTGCAGGGAAATAAATAAGCGCAGGTTGCGTAGCGGCGCAATTTATCGCGCGAATCCAGGGCTGCATCGCCGCTTACAGATGCGCAATAAGCCGCTGCGATAATGACCACCAAAAAGAAAGGGCGCCTGATGCGCCCTTTCTGTTTTAATCCGCCAGCAGATGCCCGTACATCGACATTAGCCTGCGGGTCACACCGTTGGTCCAGCCAAATCCATCCTGCAGTGGATATTCACCGCCGCCACCCGGACGGGCACGATCGCCGCTGATGTCATACTTCTCCACCAGCTTGTGATGCAGCGAATAGAAGTTCTTCACCGTGGTCAGCCAGTTAACGGCAATCTCTGTCGCCAGCGTCTCTTCGCCGTAATGATTCAGACCCACTACCGCCATCCATTGTAGCGGCGCCCAGCCGTTGGGTTTATCCCACTGTTCACCGCTCTCTACCATCGATGTCACCAGACCGCCCTGCGTCAGCAGCAACTGGCGCAGCGCCACCGCCTGCAGATGCGCCTGCTCCGGCGTGGCCAGGCCGAGGAACAGCGGCACCACAGCCGCTGCCGTGAAGGCACCAAAGCGTTCGTCGCGCCAGTTGTAATCACGGTACACGCCTGCGGTGTCATCCCACAGGTAACGATGAATTGCCTGCTTACGCGTATCGGCTTTTTTCTGCCACGCCAGCGCCGTTAGCTCTTCACCTTTGGCGTGTGACAGGGTGGAGATCATCAGCTCCAGCTTGTAGAGAAACGCATTCAGGTCCACAGGGATAAACTGGGTAGTGCGAATACTGGCCAGACGCTGCGGATCGCGCAACCAGCGTGAGGAGTAATCCCAGCCCGATGCGGCACCGGCACGCAAATCGCGATACACCTCATTTGCCGGACGGCTGGACTTGCTGGCGGTTTCCACGTCTTCCATCCACGACTCATCACGCGGCGTGTCGCGGTCATCCCAGTAGCGGTTGAGCAGCGAGCCATCCGGCATACGCACCACGTGGCGATACGCCTGATGTGGCATCAGCTCGCCCGCGCCATCCATCCAGAACTGATACTCTTTCATCAACTGGTCGAGATAACGCTTGGCACCGCGAATCCCATCCTCTTCAAACAGCTCAACCATCAGGGCAAACACCGGTGGCTGTGAGCGGCTGAGATAGTAAGTCCGGTTGCCGTTTGGCACGTGGCCGTAGTTATCGATTAGCCATGCGAAGTTATCTGCCATGTCGCGCAGCAGATCGTCACGCCCGGCATCGGCAAGGCCAAGCATGCTGAAATAGGAGTCCCAATAATAGGTCTCACCAAAACGCCCGCCTGGCACCACATAAGGTTTTGGCAGCGGCAGCAGCGATGAGTGCGGTAAATGCTGTTGCGGCATTTTGGTTAAGACCGGCCACAACTCGTCAATATGTTCCGTCAACGATTTATCCGGATTGGAAACATAAAAGCTTTCATTCACCTGGGGTAAATAAAAATGGTCATGCACGAATTTTTCGAGATCGAATTCGACCGAGCGACGAGTGCGACGATAGCGGATTAATATATCCAGCGGATCATATTTTGGCGCGCAGTCCGGGAATGTTTTTCCATCCGGAAATATGCGCGACATCTGCACGTGCTCGAACAGTTCAAGGTAGCGATCAGCAGGGGTGAGCGCATCTGGCGCGGGCAGACCCTGGATCAGCTCCGGTTCCGGCTCGGAATCCTCCATGCCTTCGCGGATAAATTCGTGAGGATCGTATTGATACCCCAGATCAGCATGGGCTTCGTGTTCCCCGAAAGCTTGACGTTGCTGGTGGTTAGTATTAATAGCGGCCTCCTGAAATTGCCTGGTTGCTCAAAGCACAAATTATAGAGCTTTGAATAGCTGAGACAACAATGCGAAATATCTATGAACGTAATAAATCTTGTCGATTGATCCGGCTTTTTAGTGAATTTACAGCGATTACAATAAGCTATATTTCAGGAAGTGAAAGCAGTGTTTTAAATACTGGTTCAAATCAGTGCACAGAATTATCTGTAAATAAGAAAATCGCCATTATTTGGCTTAAATACCGCGTTTGGCTTTGATCATTTGATGGCATACGAGACGGGAATCAGGCCAGCTCGGGCTGGCCTGAACAGGCATTATTTTGTCAGTGTGGCTTTAATCACCTCGGCATAAGGCGTGGTCGGGCGACCAATCAGTTTGCTCAGCGCTCGGCTGTCATCAAACAGCCCGCCTTGTGCGGCACCGGCATCGGAGTCCGCCAGCAGTTCTGCCAGCGCATCCGGCAAACCGGCGCCTTTCAATGCTGCCTCAAACTCAGCAGGCGGCAGGTTGATGTAATCCACTTGCTCGCCAGACTGTTTAGCAATCTCGGCGCTGAACTCGGCCAGCGTATAACTCTCATCGCCAGCGAGTTCATACACTTTACCTGCCTGATCGTCACGGCTGATCACTTCAGCGGCGGCGGCGGCATAGTCCACGCGAGCGGCCGATGAGATGCGGCCTTCACCCACCGCGCCAATAAAGGCGTGATGCGCCAGCGCTGGGGCAATGCTGGCGGCATAGTTTTCGGTGTACCAGCCATTACGCAGCAGGGCATAGGGCACGCCTGAGGCCTTAAGCATTGCTTCTGTGGCGCGGTGCTCGACGCCCAGACCCAGCGTGGTGGTGTCCGCATGCAACAGGCTGGTGTAAGCGATAAACTTCACGCCCGCCGCTTTTGCCGCATCAATCACCGCCTGGTGCTGCGCTTCACGCTGGCCGACTTCGCTGGAAGAGATCAGCAGGAGCTTATCGACGCCGCTGAACGCGCTTTTCAGCGTGTCTGGCTTGCTGTAATCCGCCGCGCGCAACGTCACGCCCAGCGCTTTCAAATCGTCTGCTTTCTCAGGTGAACGCACTGCCGCAATCACTTCGCTGGCAGGCACTTTCTTCAGTAACTCGTTAATCACCAAACGGCCCAGTTGGCCAGTGGCACCGGTAATCGCAATCATGATGTTCTCCTTCAGTTTGAGCTGGAATGAAATCAGCCTAAGGGATAAACTAACTTTTAGTAAGTACTTACAGATTTGTTAGTTTGGAAGAGGCAGCGTAAATGTCTGAAAAATTGAGTAATAAATTTATCCGTGGCGAGCTGCTTAACGTGAATTGCCCTTCACGCGACGTGCTCAAGCGCATCACCAGCCGCTGGAGCGTATTGGTATTATTAGCGCTGCGCGAAGAAACGCTGCGTTTTAGCGAGTTGCGCCGCAAGATTGGTGGCGTCAGTGAACGCATGCTGGCGCAAACGCTGCGCTATATGGAAGAAGATGGGTTTATCGAACGCATCGCCTATGAAGTGGTGCCACCGCATGTGGAATATCGCCTGACGCCGCTCGGACGTGAAGTTGAAGGGCATGTGATTGGGCTGGCTGACTGGCTGGAAAGCAATGTACACCGCATTGTGAAGGATAACGCGGAGGCGTAGCGGCCTCATGCATCGCGCATCTCCTTGATGTGTCAGCACCTGGGAACACTCGATAAATCAGTCCGCTACGCAAGTTCAGCACTATCAGACGTGCAAATATTTCTCAAACCATCCCAACGTCCTGCTCCACGCCAGCTCTGCTGCCGCTTTGTCATAACGCGGTGTCGAATCATTGTGGAAACCGTGATTCACGCCGGGATAGATATAGGCTTCATAGGTTTTATGGTTAGCTTTCAGCGCCTCTTCATACGCTGGCCAGCCTTCGTTGATGCCTTTGTCTAACGCGGCATAGTGCAGCAGCAGCGGGGCGTTGATGCGCGGCACGTCTTCCGCTTTGGGCTGGCGACCATAAAACGGCACTGCACAAGCCAGTTCGGGGAAGGCCACCGCAGCAGCATTCGCCACACCGCCGCCGTAACAGAAGCCAGTGATGCCCACCTTGCCAGTGCCTTCTTCGTGGTGCATCAGGAAATCAACGGCAGCAAAAAAGTCGTTCATCAACTTAGTGGGATCGACTTTGGCCTGCATTGCACGACCCTCTTCATCATTACCCGGATAACCGCCCATTGAGCTCAGGCCATCCGGTGCCAGCGCGATATATCCGGCTTTCGCCACGCGACGTGCGACATCTTCAATGTATGGATTCAGTCCGCGATTCTCATGCACCACCACCACCGCGCCCACTTTGCCGGTTGCCTTGGCTGGACGCACCAGATAGCCGCGCACCTCGCCATGGCCTTGCGGAGAGGGATAGTGGATGTATTCGGGTTTGATCTCGGGGTCGGTGAATTCAACTTGCTGCGCCAGTGCATAGTTGGGGCTCATGGCGGTAAGCAGGGTGGCACCGGTCATACCGGCGATGGTGAATTTGGCGGCCAGGGTGATGAACTCACGTTTACTGATCCTGCCGTGCGCGTAATAGTCATATAACTCAAGCAGTTCCTGGGGAAAATCCTGTGCGGTAAGACGGGTCATAACCTCTCCTTCGCTGATTAACCGATGGCTTTGCTGCTCTAAAAAAGCACAGCGGGTTAATGCTTGCAAACGCTATGCCGCAAAGCGTTAAGAGTGAAGAGAGCGCGATGCGCTGAGTGCAGGTCTGGAAAAATATATCGTTTGGTATTAAAAACCGGCCATTTTAATTAACAATCGGGATAACACCATATTGTCTGGAATTATTGACACGCCATTTGGTGAGAAAGTTAATTAACCTTTATGTTGTCTGCATTTAATAATAATCAAATGAAGTGCTTAGTTGCTAACGCTGAATTTCTGACTCATGGATTAATAACAATATCGTCACAATAAATGATGATTGTTAACCTTGGGGCTGTCATATCAATCAATTAGTTTCTGATTGAGACAATGATCGCCATCAAAAAACACTGTTATAGTTTTACAGACTTCCTCTGTTTATTTTCGTTCTGGCGTCTTCCCTTTACATTAGTGCGACCTTTCATGCGATAAGACGAAATAACTCCCCGCACGCTGTTGTTCATTATAAGTAAAAATTCCAGTGCACTTTGTGGCAATGAGGTAAGCAATGTTTGGATTAGATGCCTTTCACCTGGCAAGGATACAGTTCGCCTTTACTGTCTCCTTCCATATTATTTTTCCAGCCATCACCATCGGCCTCGCCAGTTTCCTGGCGGTGCTCGAAGGGATGTGGCTGAAAACCCGCAACGAGACCTATCGCGATCTCTATCATTTTTGGTCCAAAGCCTTTGCCGTTAACTTCGGTATGGGCGTGGTCTCCGGGCTGGTAATGGCTTACCAGTTCGGCACTAACTGGAGTGGTTTCTCGCAGTTTGCCGGCAGTATCACCGGTCCGCTGCTCACCTATGAAGTATTAACCGCCTTCTTCCTCGAAGCGGGTTTCCTCGGTGTGATGCTGTTTGGCTGGAACCGCGTCGGCCCCGGTCTGCACTTCTTCGCCACCTGCATGGTGGCGTTAGGCACCATTTTCTCGACCTTCTGGATTCTGGCCAGTAACAGCTGGATGCACACCCCACAGGGTTACATCATCGAAAACGGCGTTGTGGTGCCGGAGGACTGGCTCAGGATCATTTTTAACCCGTCATTCCCGTTCCGATTGCTGCATATGTCCACCGCGGCTTTCCTCGCCAGTGCCTTCTTTGTCGGCGCTTCAGCGGCCTGGCATCTGCTGCGCGGCAATGACAACCCAGCCGTGCGCAAGATGTTTTCGATGGCGCTGTGGATGGCACTGATCGTCTCTCCGATTCAGGCGTTTATCGGCGATGCGCATGGCCTGAACACGCTGGAATATCAGCCAGCCAAAATCGCGGCGATAGAAGGGCACTGGGAAAACAAGCCGGGTGAAGCCACGCCACTGATTCTGTTCGGTGTGCCGGATATGGAGCAGGAGCGCACCAAATATGCGCTGGAAATTCCCTATCTCGGTAGCCTGATTCTGACGCACAGTCTTCAGAAGCAAATCCCGGCACTGAAAACCTTCCCGAAAGAGGATCGCCCAAACTCCACCGTGATTTTCTGGTCGTTCCGCGTGATGGTCGCGCTCGGTTTGTTGATGATCGGTATGGGAGTGATCAGCCTGTGGCTGCGGATGAAGAAGCGCCTGTATCAGTCGCGGCCGTTTTTGTGGTTCTGCTTGCTGATGGGTCCATCGGGACTGATCGCCATTCTGGCGGGATGGATCACCACCGAAATGGGTCGCCAGCCGTGGGTAGTATATGGCGTGCAGCGCACCATTGATGCGGTCTCCGCCCATGGCAATCTGCACATGAGCATCAGTCTGATGACGTTCATCGTGGTCTACTGCTCGGTGTTTGGTGTCGGCTATCACTACATGATGAGCCTGATTAAACAAGGTCCAGTGACCGGTGAAGGTAGAGAAGTGGCGCACGGTGGCCCGGGCGAGCAACACACTCCGGCTCGTCCGCTGTCAGCGGCCAATACCCATAAACGTGGGGAGCAATAATTATGATCGACTTTTCTATCATCTGGTTCGCCATCATCGTGTTTGGCACCCTGATGTATATCGTGATGGATGGCTTCGATTTGGGCATTGGACTGTTGCTGCCGTTCAACAAAGATCCGATCGAGCGTGACATGATGGTCAACACTGTGGCGCCAGTGTGGGATGGTAACGAAACCTGGCTGGTGCTGGGTGGCGCGGCGCTGTATGGCGCATTCCCGCTGGCCTATTCGGTGCTGCTGGATGCGCTATCGATCCCGTTAACCGCGATGCTCATCGGTTTGATTTTTCGCGGCGTGGCGTTTGAGTTCCGCTTTAAAGCTACCGAAGAGCATCGTCCGTTTTGGGATAAATCGTTCATCGCCGGATCGCTGCTGGCGACCTTTAGTCAGGGCGTGGCCGTGGGCGCCATTCTTAATGGCTTCCCGGTATCAGGCCGTGAATATGTCGGTTCAGCAATGAGTTGGCTGGCGCCGTTCCCGCTGTTCTGCGGTGTTGGCTTAGTGATTGCTTATGCACTGCTGGGCTGCACCTGGCTGATTATGAAAACTGAGCACGACCTGCACCGCAAAATGTCAGCGCTGGCCACACCGCTCACCCTGACGCTGCTGTTGGTGGTTGGCATTATCAGTGTCTGGACGCCGCTCACCCACGCGGATATCGCGCAACGCTGGTTCTCACGTCCCAACCTGTTCTGGTTCCTGCCGGTTCCGCTACTGGTGGTGCTGTGCTCGTGGGGGATTGTGCGCGCCATCAAGCGTGAGGCGCATTACTCACCGTTTCTTTTGACGCTGGCGCTGATTTTCCTCGGTTTTTCCGGTCTGGGCATTAGCATCTGGCCAAACATCGTACCGCCGTCGATCACTATCTGGCAGGCCGCATCTCCGGCCAGCAGCCAGGCGTTTATGTTGGTGGGCGCTTTACTGATTATTCCGGTGATTCTGGGTTACACCTTCTGGAGTTACTACGTGTTCCGCGGAAAAATCAAAGCCGATGAGGGGTACCATTGATATGCCAATCCAGGTCAGCAAGATGAAAGACAGGGTAACGCCGTCGCCATGGTGGAAGCGGGTGATGTGGCTGGTCATCATTTATGGCGCAAGCGTGCTGGCACTGGGTGTGGTGGCATCACTGTTTCGTATGATGATGAACGCGGCAGGCATGCATACGCACTGAGTCTTCACAGAGACCGGTTTCGCAACAGTGTGCACCCCGTTACAAAAATTGCGTGAAGGTCGCTGGTAATAGCGACCTTATTCACATTATCGCAGTGCAAAAATTGACCCTAAAACGTTAGTAACCTAAGCAATTAATGCTTTTCCCGCCTCGCTGCCTTTACTCTTCCTTACGTAAGTAATACGTTTTTGTTATATTTATGTGACTAATCGCGCAAATTCATTACCTTCACACTTATCACTCGATTGAAAAAATCATGCTCAGCCTGAATCTTAAAAAACAGTACATCAACGATCTGGTGGACTGGATAGAGGCGAATCTGACCGATGAGCTCAATATCGATCTGATTACCCTGAAATCTGGTTACTCCAAGTGGCACATGCAGCGCATGTTCAAAGAGATGACCGGCCAAACGCTGGCCTCGTATACGCGCAAGCGTCGCCTGACCATGTCAGCGATGGCGCTGCGTTTGACCAGCATGCCGCTGATCGATATTGCCGTGCGCTTTGGCTTCGATAACCAGCAGAATTTCACGAGGGTATTTAAAAGCCACTTCTCCATGACGCCCGGCGCCTATCGTCGTATCCCGGACATGCTGATGAAGGATTTCCACAGTCGTATTTCCACGCAGCGTTCGTGGGTCAACGCGCGTCTGGCCGAGAAGCCGGAGTTGCAGCTGTGTGGTGAAGTGATTGAGTGGGAGTGCCGCTTTGGCGAGTACATCGATCATCATAATCAGGTGGTCGCGCAGCATACCCGCGATTTTGTCCGCTTTGCCGGTAAACATGTCAGCCGTGGCTGGCTGGGCTTCCAGTTCAGTCCGGGAGTGAATTCTGCCGATCAGCAGCACATTAGCTTGTTCCAGGCACTGGAGAGTCAGTATGCCGATGTGCTGCCGCGCAATGTGCAGAACTGGACCGGCGAGAGTGGTTTATATGCGGAAATTGACTGGCACGGTACGCCGGAAGAGATCAACGCGTTTACCGCCGAGATTTACTACAACCACTTGCCTGCACTGGGTGTGGCGCGCCGGGCAGGTAAAGACCTGCTCAAGCTGGATCTGAAATACAGCACGCCCGATTTGCTGCAGGGCACTTTCTATATTCCGGTCTCCACCTGCTAATGCATAAATCGTGCGGTTATCTGTGACTAACCGCACGATTTTATAAAATATTCGCCGTAACTGGCGTAAAATCCTTCATTGAAACCTGATTGGCCGCGTAAAACACCAGCCGCCACACATCAGGCTGGATAATCACCTGCATTCCTGGTCCGCTCTGGACCGCTAAAGTGAAAAAGAAAAAATTATGCGACTTTTACCGTTGTTCCTCATGACAGCGCTTGTGGCGTTTTCCTCGCTGGCAAGTGCACAGATGGCTGAGCCTTTCTCTCCGCCGGGCGGCCTGCATCCTCATCAGACTCACTGCCAGCAGCATGAAATTGTGGGTGATAACCCGCTGCCGCAGCACAGCCAGGATGACAATAGCTTCGTCAACTGCAGTCACCATCAGGCCTGATTTCACCTCCGTTTTACCGCGCTTTACTCCGTTAATATCGATGACACGCCGCACGTTTGTTGCGGCGCGATCGTTGCTTGCTGTTGTTCGCGAGTCGAACTCAATTCCCTGTGCGGGAGAACTCGCTGCGGTGCTCTCCTGAAACCCCTTCAGCGTTAATACCTGCCAAGCCACACCGAAAATTCTGCAACTTTTCCCAATAGCATTTTTCGGCATTGCATCGAAGATATATCATAGCTATTCTTCCTGACGTCAGATGAGAATGATTTTCGATAACGTTTGATTCATGCGCGGACTTCTGACGTCCGGTACGGGGCAAAATTATGGATAAACAATCAGCATCGGCCAGCAGTGCGCTGGCAAACCCTTGTCACACCATCTCTTTGGCAGCTGCTCGCGTGGTGATTAACGCCGCATTTGAGGCCGCAGCAGAATTCGGCTGGCATATCAGTGTGGCCGTGGTGGATCGTGCGGGCGAATTAGTGAGCCTGGATCGCAGCGACAAGGCGATTGGCATCAGCCCGACGGTGGCGCTGGGCAAAGCGCGCACGGCAGCACTGCTGCGTGCACCGTCAAAAGAATTTGAGACCTTCATCAACGCTGGCAGCCCGAGTTTTCTGGCCACGCCCGGCGTCACCCCGCTGGAAGGCGGTATTCCTTTATGGCTTAACGGCGAAGTGATTGGCGCGGTTGGCGTGAGCGGGGCGCACGGCGCTAACGACTCACAGGTCGCGGAAATGGCCGCCGAAGCACTGGCAATCCTTTAAATACACCGATTGGCAGGGACGTCAGCATGATGTATCTGCCTGGAGAGAACACTTGCAAAAAAACACTAACGATCGCGCACCGAAGCGCGTACGCAACGAATTACGTTTCCGTCATATCACCGTGGCGAGCAAAACCTTAATCGCCGGTGAATTCTGGCGCATCGAGTTTACCGGCAGCGATCTGGCGGGCTTCAATTCGCCATCGTTCGACGATCACATCAAAGTGTTCTTCCCGGACAACGCTGGCAGTGCTTTGGCCTTGCCGCAAATGACCGAAGAAGGGATCGTCTGGCCTGGTGGCGTACGTCCGGCGGCGCGTGACTACACGCCGCTGGCGTTTAACGGTACGGATTCCCTGACGCTCGATTTCTATATTCACGATGGCGGCGTGGCCAGCAGCTGGGCGAATGAGGCAAAACCAGGTGATCAAATCGCCATGGGCGGCCCGCGTGGCTCCTGTGTGGTGCCCGTGGATTATGCTTGCCAGATTTACGTGTGCGATGAGACCGGCCTGCCAGCCTTTAAGCGCCGTTACGCTGAGATGCAGGCGCAGCAGATCCATCTGCTGGCCTACGCCGATGAAACCACCGGACGTGATTACCTCGGCGATCTGCCGAATGTGCAGGTGACCTGGCTCGGCAGTGGCAGTATGCAGGTAGATAACCTCGGCCTGCTGATTGCAAAGCTGGATCAAATCTCACTGCCCACAGAAGAGTATTTCATCTGGCTGACCGGTGAAGGTGAAGCGGTGAAACTGCTGAGCGACTACTTCACGCAACGCCGTGGTGCGCACACTGATTTCGTACGCGCGGTGGCCTACTGGCATCAGAAATAACTGACTTCGCCGCGCCCGCTGCCGCCTGTGTTGAATTTTGCCAGGCGGCAGACTACTATCAACCTCCCTTAATTGACCTCAGGGAAGGCAATGAAACAGCAGCGGGATTTTCCATGGCAGTCCGATAATGCACAACGTGCAATCTGTGCAGGTGCGCGTAAAAAGCGCCGGGAAAGGATGCTGGATGCCAGTGATATCCGCCTGTTGATGATGCATTTCCTCGCCAACGGTTCTGCGCATGGCTATGAGCTGATCAAGTCAGTGGAAGAGCTGTCCAAAGGGGAATATTCCCCCAGCCCTGGCATCATCTATCCTAACCTCACTTTGCTCGAAGAGATGGATGCGATCCGCGTGGTAGATGCACATGCATCGCGTAAAGCCTACGCACTCAATGAAGGTGGTCGCGCATTATTAGCCGAGAACGGCGAGAATATTGCCAATATTATTGAGCGACTGACTTCGCTGGCGATTCTGGTGAATAATCGCAGTATTCCGGAAGTCGAGCAGGCGATTCATCATATTCGACACACGCTGAATCATCGCTTATCCCAGGAAGATATTTCGCCTGAGTCGCTCGAAATTGTGATTAATGCACTGAACGAAGCGACAGAAAAAATCGCCAGCAGTTAACGCTCGCAGGCATTAGCGTTGTCATGATTTGTTAAGAGCGCACCTAAGTGCGCCTCAAACGCCATAATCTCTAGGGCTTCTTCTTATCCACGTGCCCTAACTCGCGATCCGGCCAGCAGAAATCACGCACGCGCTGTTTCAGCGCGGCCGCATCCGGGAATCCGCCTTCCTGTTTACGCTCCCAAATCACCGTGCCATCAATCGAGATTTCAAACACGCCGCCGGTACCAGGTTTCAGCGTCACTGCGCCTAAATCTTCGGCAAAAGTGTGCAGCAGTTCCTGCGCCATCCACGCCGAACGCAGCAGCCAGTTGCATTGAGTGCAGTAGTAAATCGTCACAGCCGGTTTTTGCGACATCAGGCGCCTCTTCTTAATTATTGATTATAAACAAGTTAACAAAATGTGCGGTCTAAGATACATCTTAGTGTAAAGTTTATTGATAATGATTACCAATTGCATTACATTCCTGACGAAATTATTTATTACATAAAATAAGTCCACACATTTTACGGTTTATTAACGCTTTTCGCGTTTTTTTGGCGGCAATCCAGTGAGCGAATACTAACAATTAACCAGGTATTTCGCGCATGTCTTCACTCTTTCAGGGAATGACCCAGCAACGTCTGTTTAAAGTTGCGATTTTGTCTTCCGCTATTCACGCCGCTTGCAGCTATGCAGCCAGCGATAACACGACACTTGCTTTATCTTCTGACAAATCCACCAGTGCAGAGCCGGTTATGACGGTAACTGCGCCGAAGCTGGAGAAACAAGCCGGTAGCAAAAGCACCATTACCGCCGCCGATATGCAGCGGGATGGCGGCAATGATTTCGGTACCATCATGCGTTACGAACCGGGCGTGACGGCAACCGGAGCGAGCGGCGGCTCTTCAGCAGGTAAAAGTGGCTTCGATCGCGCGGGCTACACCGGCTACAACATCCGTGGGCTGGAAAGCAACCGCGTCGATATCAACGTTGACGGTGTTTCTCTGCCGGATGCCACTGGCCGTAGCTACGTCAGCCGCGCTGGTTTGGATACCTTTGGTATTGGCCGCGATTACATCGACCCATACATGTTTGGTCGCGTGGATATTGATAAAGGCGCGACTTCAGTCTCTCAGGCCAACACCGCGATTGGTGGTGCGGTATCGTTCCGCAACAAGACGCCAGACGACTACTTACATCCCGGTAAAACCACCTACTTTGGCTACCAGAGCGACTTCGATTCCTCCAACCGCAGCTGGCACAACGGCATCACTGCCGCAGCAGGCGATCAGGAACTGCGCGGTATCTTTGTTTACAGCCGTCGCGATGGCCAGGAAACGCAAAACAATGATGCGAGCCGTGGCGCCTATCCTGCCAACTGGCACTCTGACGCACTGCTGGGCAGCGTGGTGTGGGAGCCGAATGACGCGCACAAAATCACCGGTACCGCCGATTTCTACCATAAAACCAATCACACCCATTACGACAGCTGGGATACTTCAGGCAATACCGTATACGGCACCGCACAGCAGCAGAGCGATACCCGTCGCTTCGGCCTGAGCCTGGCGGACGAGTACACGCCTTACAACGACTTCATCGACAGCCTGAGCACGCGTGTCTACTGGCAGCACACCGAAGCGCATGACAACACCTATATGCCTTCGAGTGCGTCAGCCTATGAAACGGTTTACTCGGACTACAACACTGACAGCTACGGCTTTGAAACCAACCTGGCTAAAACGCTGGGTCGCCATGAGCTGACTGCGGGTTTGAATGGACGTCTGGAAAAAACCGAACGTCCATTCCGCCAGTCACCGACGCCAAGCACCTACAGTGTGATCATGCAGCCTGAAGCAGACAGCCGCAGCTACACGCTGGGCGGCTTTGTGCAGGATAAGATCAACTTCGACCTGGATGGCCACAACTTTGCGGTGGTGCCGGGCGTACGTGTGGCTTACCAAAATACCAAGCCTGATAACCTCAGCAGCCTGACCAGCGGCAGCACCGTTCTAACCGAATCAGAAGTTGAAACGCTTTATGGCTCAGGCAATAGCGATACGCAGGTTCTGCCATCACTGGCATTCCAGTATGAGCTCACGCCAACACTGATGACCTATCTGCAATACAAGCGCGGCGCACAATTCCCGAACGCCAGCCAGCTGTATGGTTCATGGAACCTCGGTTCCAGCTATGCGGGTAGTCAGCAATATGCGCTGATTGGTAACCCGGATTTGAAAACCGAAACCAGCAACAACTTCGAATGGGGTCTGAAAGGACAGCCGACCGAAGGCGTGGTGATGAACACAGCGGTTTACTATAACGCTTATAAAAACTTCATTGCCTATAACCGTTACACCCGTGCCGGTAGCCCGGAGAAATTCACCAACGTTCCGAGCAACATTTACACTACTTATCAGTCAGAGAATCGCGATAAAGCCTATATCTATGGTGCTGAGTTGAGTGGGAAAGTGAATTTCGGCACCTGGTATCAAGATGTGCAGGGCCTGAGCGCACGCTTCGCCTTTAGCTACAACGAAGGTAAATCGAAGTCGAGCTACCTCGGTGACCGTTATGTCGATCTGGAGAGCGTACCGCCAATGAAAGCGGTGCTGGGCCTGGGTTGGGATGCGCCGCAGAACGAGTACGGTGCTGCTGTGACGGCTACCTTCGTGAAGGGCAAAAAAGCCACGGCGACCAACCGCCAGAGCTATACCAATACCGGTTCTGCACTGACCGATTCCACCACCGATTACGAGCGCGTGCCGGGTTACGGTATGGTCGATCTGACGGCTTATTGGCAGGTGGCTAAGAACGTCAAGCTGAGCGGTGGCGTGTATAACCTGACAGATCGTAAATATTGGGATTACCTGAGCAGCCGCGAAATGACCAGCGATACCGCACAGGATCGCAACGATATCGCACTGGCAACTCAGCCAGGCCGCACCTTCCAGCTCGGTGTGAACGTCGACTTCTAATCATTTTTTCGCCCTGCGTTCGCGCAGGGCCTTTTCATGGAGCAAGAGCAATGAACCCACGTTACGATCACTATCTGGCGCTGAAGGGCGAACATCCGAAGAAGTATGCCCGCGATCTGGCCGCTCTGATGGGCATTGGCGAAGCACAGCTGTGTGAAGCGCGCGTCGGCCAGGATGCACAAGCGTTAAAAGCAGATTTCCCGGCGTTGCTAAAGGCACTGGAAGCCGTTGGCGAAACCAAAAGCATCACCCGCAACGAATATGCGGTGCATGAGCAGGTCGGCAAATATGAGAACCTGCACCTCGGCGAACATGCCGGGCTGATCCTTAACCCACGTGCGCTCGATCAGCGTCTCTTCCCGGCACAGTGGCACAGCGCCTTCTTCCTGCGTGAGCAAACGGCACGCGGCGAGCGTCAAAGTATTCAGATCTTTGATCGCCACGCGGATGCGGTACTGAAAATCTACACCACTGACAATACCGAGATGGCGGCATGGGATGCGCTGATCGCCGAATTTACCGTTGAAGCCGCTGCGGCACTCGATCCACAACCTGCCGCCGTACCAGAACACAGCCGCGCCATTGATGCCGATAAAGTGGAAGCCGAATGGCGCGCCATCACCGATGTGCATCAGTTCTTTGGCTTACTGAAGCGCCATAATATCTCTCGCCAGCAGGCGTTTCACGCGGTGCCGGACGATCTGGCGCGTCAGGTCAGCAACGATTCGCTGGCTCAACTGCTGGAGCAGGCGCAGCAGGATGGCAACGAAATCATGATCTTTATCGGCAACCGGGGTTGCACGCAGATCTTCACCGGTGCGGTGGAGAAGCTGATGCCGATGGACAACTGGGTCAACATCTTCAACCCAACCTTCACGCTGCACCTGATGGCGAACCACATTGCCGAGAGCTGGGTGACGCGCAAACCGAGTGGCGATGGCTTTGTCACCAGCCTCGAACTCTTTGCTGCCGATGGCACGCAGATCGCGCAGCTGTATGGTCAGCGTAGTGAAGGTAAGCCAGAGCAGGCGCGCTGGCGTGAGCAGGTCACTGCATTGGGAGCGACAGCATGAAACGTCTGACGCTGTTATTGCTGGGCGCGCTGGCACTGCCGGCATTTGCCGCTGAACGGGTGATCTCTATTGGCGGTGACGTGACGCAAATCATCTATGCCTTAGATGCACAGGCCGATCTGGTGGCGCGCGACAGCACCAGCCAGCATCCAGCGCAGGCTAACAAGTTGCCGGATATCGGTTATATGCGCCAGCTTAATGCCGAGGGCATTCTGGCGATGAAGCCTACGCTGGTGCTGACCAGCGAGCTGGCGAAACCGTCGCTGGTGTTGCAGCAGGTCGAGAGCGCTGGCGTGAAAGTGGTGGATGTCACCGGCAAAACCAGCCTCGACGCCATCCCGGAAAAGATTGCCACCATCGGTAAAGCATTGCACCGTGATGCCGAAGCGAAGGCGCTGATTGAGAAAGTGAACAAGCAGCGCGCGCAGATTCCCCAGCAGCCACTGCCAGTCAAAGTGCTGTTTGTGATGGCGCACGGTGGCATGCGCACTCAGGCAGCTGGCAACCAAACCGGCGCTGATGCTGCAATCCGCAGTGCCGGTCTGGTCAACGCCATGGCGGCGATCCCGCATTATCAGCAGCTGTCACAGGAAGGTGTGGTTGCTGCGGCACCGGATCTGGTGGTGGTCGGTGAAGATGGTCTGCGCACCCTCGGCGGCGAAGAGAAAATCTGGTCGCTGCCCGGGCTGGCGTTAACACCTGCAGGCCAGCATCACGCCTTGCTGGTGGTCGATGAGATGGCCATGTTGGGCTTTGGTCTTGATACGCCGGAGACCATCGTGAAGCTGCGTAAGGCCGCCGAAGCGGTAAAACATGACTAACACCGTCGTGATGCGCTGGCTGTTATTGATGGGCATCAGCATGGTGGTTTGCATGCTGATGGCCGCCAATTTTGGTGCCATGCCGCTGTCGATGCGCACGCTGTTCCATGCACCGCTCAGCGATATGGCGTGGCAAATCTGGCTGAACATCCGCCTGCCGCGCGTGTTACTGGCGGTGTTGCTCGGTATGGCATTGGCAGTCTCTGGCGCGGTGATGCAGGGCCTGTTCCGCAATCCGCTGGCCGATCCGGGTTTGCTTGGGATCAGCAGTGGAGCGGGGCTAGCAGTAGCGGTTTCGATTGTGGTGCCGCTCAGTTTGCCGCCGTTGCTGGCGCTGTGGCTGCCATCGATTGCTGCGTTTATCGGTAGCCTGGTCGTCACGCTGCTGATCTTTAGTTTCAGCCGGCTGGCGCTGGGGAATCTGTCACGTTTGTTGCTGATCGGTATTGCCATCAACGCCTTGTGCGGTGCGGCGGTGGGTGTGCTCTCCTGGCTCAGTAATGATCAGCAGTTACGCCAGCTGGCGCTGTGGGGGATGGGCAGTTTGAGCGCGGCACAATGGCCGAGTCTGGTGGTGTGTGCTGTACTGATTCTTCCTGCGTTGATTGCCATCCAGTCACGTGCGCGTCGTCTTAACCTGCTGCAACTCGGTGAAGAAGACGCGCATTACATGGGGATTGATGTGAAGCGCACCCAGCGTGAGTTACTGGTGCTGAGTGCGCTGCTGGTGGGCACGGCGGTGTCGGTGAGCGGGATTATCGGCTTTGTCGGATTGGTGGTGCCGCACGTGATGCGTTTCTGTGTCGGGAGTGATCATCGCTGGATGTTGCCGGGTTCGGCGCTGGCGGGAGCCATCTTGCTATTGCTGGCGGATACGCTGGCGCGCACGGTGGTGATCCCGGCGGAAATGCCGGTGGGATTGATCACCAGCCTGATCGGTGGACCATGGTTTCTCTGGCTGATTCTGCGTCAGAAAAGGGGGATGAATGAGTGATTCAATGCAGGCTCGCGGCCTGCGCTTTAGTCATGGCACGCGTGCGCTGATTGATGATGTCTCTATTACCTTGCAGCCTGGTGAGATGATTTCCTTAATCGGCCCCAACGGCGCAGGCAAGTCCACGCTGTTGCGACTGTTAACTGGGTTTCTGGCGCCTGAAGCGGGGGAGTGCTGGCTCGGCGATCGCCCGTTAAACGATTGGCCGCGTGAACCGCTGGCGCAACGTCGTGCGGTGATGCGCCAGCAAAACAGCGTGACTTTTCCGCTGCCTGCTGAAGAGGTGGTGGCGATGGGCCGTGCGCCCTGGCCTGCCAGCAAATCCAAAGCGGTGATCGAGGAAGTGATGCAGATTACCGGCAGTCTTGAACTGGCGAAACGCGATTATCGTTCGCTCTCCGGTGGGGAACAGCAGCGCGTGCAGCTGGCGCGAGTGCTGGCGCAGTTATGGCATGATGATGGCCCGCGTGGCTGGCTGTTTCTCGATGAGCCGACTTCAGCACTCGATCTGTATTGGCAGCAGTACAGTTTGCGATTGCTGCATAAACTGACGCGTAACGGCCGCTTTAGCGTCTGTACCGTGCTGCACGATCTCAATCTGGCGTCGCTGTGGTCCGATCGCATTCTGCTGTTGCATCAGGGCAAGCTGGTGGCGCAGGGTTCACCGCAAGAAGTGATGACGGAAACTACGCTGACGCGCTGGTATCAGGCGGAACTGCACGTGGTGATGCCGCAAGAGCAGGGCAGGCCGCAAATTCAGCTTCGGGCGTAGAAGTGGGGCGCCATTGATGGCGCCCAAAAAGTTACCGGCAATCGACAATCAGACGGCCACGGACTTCGCCCGCCAGCAAGGCTTCAGCACCTTCACGTGCTTCACTCAGTGGAATCACTTTGGTCAACTGCTCCAGCAGTGCGCCATCCACCAGTTCAGCCAGACGCTGCCACGCTTGCTCACGCAACGGCTTAGCGCACATCACGCTATCCACTCCGGCTAACACCACGCCGCGCAGGATAAACGGTGCCACGCTGGTGGGCAGATCCAGGCCTTGCGCCATGCCGCACGCAGCCACCACGCCATCGCGCTTGATGCCCGCCAGCACGTTGGCCAGCGTATGGCTGCCGACGCTATCAATCGCCGCAGCCCAGCGCTCTTTCGCCAGGGGTTTGCCGGGCGCACTCAGTTCAGCGCGATCGATAATCGAGGAGGCGCCGAGGGTGTTGATCAGGTAATCGCTGTCACTGGCACGTCCGCTGGAGGCCACCACGTCATACCCTAAACGGGCCAGCAAACTGACGCTGAAACTGCCGACGCCGCCGCTGGCACCCGTCACCAGCACCGGACCCTGCTGCGGCGTGATGCCCTGTTTTTCCAGTGCCAGCACGCACAGCATCGCGGTGAAACCGGCGGTACCAATCGCCATGGTCTGCAACGGGCTTAAAGCCGCAGGCACTTTCACCAGCCAGTCACCAGAAACGCTGGCCTTCTGCGCCAGTCCGCCCCAATGCTTTTCCCCCACACCCCAACCGGTGAGCAGTGCCACATCGTCCTGCTGCCACTCTGGATGGCGGCTGCTGATCACCCGACCGACAAAATCGATGCCCGGTACCATCGGGAATTGGCGCACAATCGGCCCTTTATTGCAGATGGCCAGCGCGTCTTTGTAGTTGAGGGTGGAGTAGCTGACTTCGAGGGTGACATCCTGATCGGGCAACTGTTGTTCCGACAGATCCTGCAGGGAAGTGCGGTATCCCTGCTCATCATTTTCAATGACTAATGCCTTAAACATGCAGCCTCCGGCTGATTGAGGAAAGTGCGGGCCATATTACTCCTCTGGAAACAGGGAGCAACACGAAGGCGGACACACCTTGCATAAATTCGCATAACATAAAGATATTTAAGCGTTTTTATCACTCAATGATTTGATATTCACTTATTAATCAGATGGTTGCTGAATGTTGCCTATGCGTATCAATCTCGTTGCAACGGGTTGTTCCAGTAAAAAAAAGATGCCATCATTGCGCCGCAGTTTTCCACTGATTCCATCCACCCTGAGGACGCCGCCATGCTCGGTACAATGCGCTTTTGCACTTGTCTCCGTTCGCTTTACGATAAGCGGCCCTCCGTCATCTGTTGTTCGCAATTCTCGCTCACCATGCGGTGAGGCCAGCTTAACGCGCTATGCTGTTGGACATGACTAAAGACAGACGCGATCTGACTTTACTGATGTCTATCGGTTGCGGCGGTTGATCCGCCCGAAGACGTTATTCGCCGGGGAATTTTCCTCATTGCTGTGCCACTGGCACCCACTCATCCTTCATTACGGGGATTTGTGTTATGAATCCATTGAAAATTGCTGCCAGCGTTGCGGTAGCGCCAAGCCTGAGCCTGAACACCGCGCGTGATGTGGTGACACTCGACAATACTGATTTTACCGATGTGGCGGCGGTGGTCGTCTCACTGGCGGATACACGCAGTGGCGTGTTAACGCTGTTGCGCCAGACCGGTTTTAATCTGCCGGTGTTTGTCGCCAACGCGTTCGATGAAGAAGTGCTGAAGCTGCCGGGCGTGACCGGGGAAATCAACGGTGCACCGGAAGAGTGGGAAGCGCTGGAAGAAGCCGCGCAGGCGTATGAGTCTGACCTGCTGCCGCCGTTCTTCGATACCCTGACGCGCTATGTTGATATGCAGAACAGCACCTTTGCCTGTCCGGGCCATCAGGGCGGGGCGTTTTTCCGTAAGCATCCGGCCGGGCGTCAGTTCTATGAATTCTATGGCGAGAACGTGTTTCGTTCCGACATGTGCAACGCCGACGTCAAGTTGGGCGACCTGCTGATCCATGAAGGTTCGGCCAAGCATGCACAGAAGTACGCGGCGAAAGTGTTTAACGCCGATAAAACCTATTTCGTGCTGAACGGCACCTCCAGCGCCAACAAAGTGGTGACCAACGCCATGCTGACGCGCGGCGATCTGGTGCTGTTTGACCGCAACAACCACAAATCCAACCATCACGGTGCGCTGATTCAGGCGGGCGCTACGCCGGTGTATCTGGAAGCGGCACGTAATCCGTTCGGCTTTATCGGCGGCATTGATGCGCACTGCTTTGATGAAGCCTACCTGCGCGAACAGGTGCAGAAAGTCGCGCCACATCGCGCCAAAGATCAGCGCCCGTTCCGCCTGGCAATTATCCAACTTGGCACCTATGACGGCACCGTCTACAACGCTCGCCAGGTGGTGGATCGCATCGGCCATCTGTGTGATTACATCCTGTTTGATTCGGCGTGGCTGGGCTACGAGCAATTTATCCCGCTGATGGAAGGCTGCTCGCCGCTGACGCTGGAGCTGAACGAGAACGATCCCGGCATTTTTGTCACCCAGTCGGTGCACAAACAGCTGGCGGGCTTCTCGCAGACCTCGCAGATTCACAAGAAAGACAACCACATCCGTGGCCAGAAGCGCTTCTGCCCACATAAGCGTCTCAACAACGCTTTTATGCTGCACGCCTCAACCAGCCCATTCTATCCGCTGTTTGCCGCGCTGGATATCAATGCGCGCATGCACAAAGGTGAAGCCGGACGCAGCATGTGGCACGAATGCGTCACCATCGGCATTGATGCACGTAAAGCGATTCTGGAACGCTGCGAGATGATTCAGCCGTTCCTGCCGGAGAAAGTGCACGGCAAGCTGTGGCAGTCGGCGGAAACCGAGGTTATCGCCGCCGATCCGGCTTACTTCAGCCTGGCGCCAGGCGAGAAATGGCACGGCTTTGAGGGTTACGCCAGCGAGCAGTATCTGGTCGATCCCTGCAAGCTGCTGCTGACCACGCCAGGCATTGATGCCGCCAGCGGTGAATACACCAGCTTCGGTATTCCGGCGACTATTCTGGCGAACTACCTGCGCGAGAACGGCATTGTGCCGGAGAAGTGCGATCTCAACTCCATCCTGTTCCTGCTGACGCCAGCGGAGAACCCGGAGAAGATGGCGCATCTGGTGGCGATGCTGGAGCAGTTTGAACACCATGTGAAAGAGGATGCGCTGCTGGCTGAAGTGCTGCCGAGCGTCTATCGCAAAAACATCGAGCGCTATAAAGGCTACACGCTGCGCCGCCTGTGTCAGGAGATGCACGATCTCTACGTCAGCTACGATGTGAAAGATCTGCAGAAAGCGATGTTCCGCGAAGCCTGCTTCCCGAAAGTCGAAGTGAATCCACAGGATGCGCATCAGGCTTACATCCGGGGTGAGGTGGAACTGGTGGCAATTGCGCAAGCTGAAGGGCGCATTGCTGCCGAAGGCGCATTGCCTTATCCACCAGGCGTGCTGTGCGTGGTGCCAGGCGAAGTGTGGGGTGGCGCGGTGCAGCGTTACTTCCTCGCGCTGGAAGAGGGCATCAACTTGTTGCCGGGCTTCTCACC